>CAKUCE010000034.1 GCA_934643535.1 uncultured Clostridia bacterium
TTTTGGCTGGCGCGGCTGACACCATAGTTCTCTGCATCTTTCATCAGCGATTGCCGATACGCCATGTCTTGTGTTATACTTTTGCTCATGAGGGATATGGTCTCCTGCCGTAAAGTTGGTGTGGTAACTTAACTTTAACCCATGAAACCCTATCTTTCATATCTTTTTATTCGCTTGTTCAAGATGTATGGTAGTCCTACACTGAAATAACCAGAAAAGTCCTGCCCGCAGTTGACAGCCGCCGGGGCGAATGGTAGACTTTTCTGTGGAAAAAGATCGGATTCCGGCGCAAATCCCGAATCTCACAGCCATGCCCTGATTTTTTTGACACAGGCTGTTTTCCTTCTGGCGGACGGACTGTGTTTCTGTTTGCGCGCGGCCATGGCGGCGCGGCCGGCCGGTTTTTTCGGGCTTGAGATCGCCTTCCTTATTTCAACGGGCGATGGACGACAAAGGAGGAATTTTTCATGCAGACGGCGATGCTGCCTATTATGCGTGATTATCTGGTACGGTTCCAGCAGAGCGCGATCAGGGAAACGGGACGCAGGCCCCTGAGCTGGCTGCGCGCGCCCGAGGACGAACCGCTGGTGATCCCCGGCTGCCGCCGCCCGGGCTACGTTTTCTGGCAGCCTATTTCGTGGAAGAACGATAAAGCGCCGCTGGGCGAGCAGGCTTCGAAATTTCATCAGAGTATTGTGGATTATCTGTCCTTATGCCAGTTTCTGGAGATGCGTTTCTACCTGCCGGTGCCCGGCTCCGGGAATCCCCTGAGTTTTTTGTACCGCCGGGTTTTTGAGACGGGCCGCAACACCGAGTCCGCGCCGCCGGAGCAGAAATTTCAGGAGGCGCTGCTTTATGCGAAGGAGCATCCCAATCTGCCGCTGAGCTTCTGCCTGGCCGCTACCTGCGATGAGGGGGAGCCGCTGCTTCTGATGCTGCAGGCCGAAGACGGACAGGCTTATATCCTGCCCGCCGATGGAAGCCGGGAACCGGTTTATCTGAGTACGACGCTGGAGCGGCTGCTGCCGCGGGTTCAGTTTGTGTACGAGGTTTGTAAGGTCTGAGGATTAAAACGAAAAACGACCGGGGCGCTCCCCAAAAATGGGAGCGCCCCGGTTCAGATTGCTGAAAAAGGGGAGATGCAGGAGGCACTGCTGCTGCTCAGAAGGTTTGGACAGTCTGCAGGGGGACGGCACGCCGTCCCCTTTTTTGTGGTTATTGGAGCAGCTTCCGGGCTTCCTCGGTCAGATGGCCGAGCAGCTCCTTGGCCCTGCTTTCGTCCCGGTCGTTGACATTGACGTACAGCTTGATCTTGGGCTCGGTGCCGCTGGGACGGACGCACACGAAGTGGCCGCCCTCCATGGCGAAGTACAGCACGTCGCTCTTGGGATAGTCCAGCTTCGTCACGCCGCCCGTGGTCAGATCGGTATCCGTGCCCCGGAGATAGTCCTTCACATGGGCCACCTTTACGCCGCCGATCTCGGTGGGGGGATTCTCCCGCACCCGGGTCATGATCTCGCCCATCACCTTGAGGCCGTCGATGCCCGGCAGGGTGGTGGATTCCACATGCTCCAGATAATAGCCATACGTCTGGAAAATTTCCTGCATCACATCGCACAGGGTCTTGCCCTTGGTGCGGTAGTAGGCGGCGGCCTCGGCGATCAGCAGGGAGGCGTTCACGCCGTCCTTGTCCCGTACGAAGGTGCTGGACAGGAAGCCGTAGCTTTCCTCAAAGCCGAAAAGGAAGGTATGGCTCTTTTCGTCCTCGAACTGCTGGATTTTTTCACCGATGAACTTGAAACCCGTCAGCGTATCGAACAGCTCCACGCCGTAGGCGGCGCAGATGGGGCGGGCCAGCTCGGTGGAGACGATGCTCTTCACCGCCGCGCCGTTTGAAGGCAGCGTGCCCAGCTCCTTTTTGCCGCTGAGGATGTAATGGAGCATCAGGCAGCCGATCTGGTTGCCGGTCAGCAGCCGGAAGCTGCCGTCCTTTTCCCGCACGGCCACGCCCAGACGGTCGCAGTCCGGGTCGGTGCCGAAGATCGCGTCCGCGCCCACCTCGTCCGCCAGCTTGATGGCCAGCGTGAAAGCGGAGGGATCCTCGGGATTGGGCACCTTCAGGGTGGAAAAATTGGGATCGGGATTTTCCTGCTCCTTCACCACGCTCACGTTGGTGATGCCGATCTCGTTCAGGATGCGGCGCACAGGCACGTTGCCGCTGCCATGAAGGGGCGTGTAGACGATCTTCAGGTTCTTGCCTTCCTCCCGCACCATGTCGGGGTGGATGCTCAGGGTCTTCACCTGCGCGATGTAGTCATCGTCCACTTCTTTATTGCCGATGATCTGCAGAAGGCCGCTTTCCAGCGCGGCTTCCCGCTCCATGCGTTTGGCGGCGGTAAAGCTGAGCGCGTCGATCCTGGCGGTCACTTCGGCGGCTACTTCAGGGCTGATCTGTGCGCCGTCCTCGGCGTAGACCTTGTAGCCGTTGTACTGGGGCGGATTATGGCTGGCGGTGATGACCACGCCCGCCGCCGCGTGCAGGTGGCGCACGGCGTAGCTCAAAACAGGCACGGGCCGCAGCGCGTCAAACAGGAAAACATGCACGCCGTTGGCGCAGAGCACCAGCGCGGTCTCTTCGGCAAATTCCCGGCTCATCCGGCGGCTGTCATAGGCGATGACCACGCCCCGGCGCCTGCTCTCTTCATCGGCGGAAAGGAAATCCGCCAGCCCCTGAGTGGCCCGGCGCACGGTATAGACGTTCATCCGGTTCATGCCCATGGCCAGCACGCCGCGCATGCCCGCCGTACCGAAGTTCAGGTTGCGGTAAAAACGGTCTTCGATTTCTTTTTCATTGCCTTCGATGGCCTTCAGATCGGCCACAGCCTGCTCATCCGCCGCAAAGTCGCGCAGCCATGCCTGATAATTTTCCCGGTAGCCCATGATGGATCACGCCTCCCGATATTTCAAAATGTACGCCTTTGTATTATACGGTTCCGAGGGCCGTTTGTAAATCCTTCCGGCGGAAGCCGTCAAAAGCAAATCCGTTTTGTAACATTTCGGGTGAATTTTTCCGCTGGATGCGCTGAAAATCAAAACAATTTTGAAAAATGAGCATTGACATTGTAATAAATTTGTAATATTATAGGGATGCTATGGAGGGTTCATGGCGTTTGATAAGAAGCGCCCCTTGCCGGACGCGATGAGAATATAACGGAGGTCGGCAGTATGACAGCAAACTGCATCCAAAAATCCTGCGCCAGTCTGAGACGCGCATGCGCCGTGGCATTGGCGCTGTGCATCGCATTGGGGGCGCTGAGCCTGCCCGTTTCAGCCCGGGCCGACGCGGTGGCCTTTGTTCAGGTCAGTCTGGCGGGCGCGAACGTGTATGACTCGGCCAACGCGGCTACCATTCTGCAGGCGGGCACGGTGCTGATCCTGCAGAACCCCGCCAAGGTGAGTTACAACGGTCAGGAATACTACTATGTGTACTATAACAGTGGCGTCTACCGCATTCTGGCCACGGAAGCGACCCAGATCAGTGAGGCGGACGCGCAGAATTATGTGCGCAGCAGCCTGTGGACCTCCACTGCTTATACCACGCTGAAGCAGGAGCTGAACCTGATCGGCGAAATGCGGGTATACGCCCTGCAGCTGGCGCTGAAGACGCTGGGCTACTATTCCGACAGTCTGGATGGCAGCTACGGCAAGGGCACTGAGAAGGCCGTGTACAAGTTCCAGCGGGCCAACGGCCTGAGCAAGGACGGCGACGCGGGCCCCCTGACCCAGCAGGCTTTGTTTGCGCTGGCCCGAAACAAGGGAGGCTCTTCCTCCGGCGGCTCCTCCGGCAGTTCTTCCGGTTCTTCGTCCTCCGGTTCTACCGGGACGACGGGCACCAGCGGCACTCTTCGCACCATCGCTTCCGTCAATCTGCGGGAAAAGGCGACGCAGAATTCCACCAAGCTGGCCAGCGTGCCAGTGAATTCCGTTCTGACCTACTACAACACCTCCGTCTCCGGCGGCGTGACCTGGTATCAGGTTCTTTACAACAACAAAAACGGCTGGCTGATGGGCACCTACGTGAACGTGACCTCCTCCTCCACCGGTTCTGCTACCGGCACCCTGACCACCACGGCCAAGGTAAACCTGCGCAAAAGCTCCTCCAAGTCTTCCGTCCGTCTGGGCGTGGTGCCCATGGGCGTGAAGCTGGCCTACATTGACGCAAAGACTTCCGGCGGCGTGACGTGGTACAAGGTCTCCTACGGTGTGAACACCGGCTGGCTGATGGGCACCTATGTCAACGCCAGCGGCGGCGGAAGCAGCTCCGGCGGCAATACCGGTTCCGGCGGAAGCAGCGGCGGCACCGTAACCGTCACCGGCAAGGTGGAGATCACCAAGGTCAGTACGCGGGTGCGCAAGACCCCCGGCGGGGCCAAGACCGGCGTGGTGCTGGCCAAGGGCTCCGTGGTGGAGATGATCGGCGCGTCCGTCGCCTCCGGCGGCTACACCTGGTATCCCGTCCGCACGGGCAGCGTGACCGGCTATGTGCGCGGCGACTGCGCCACCGTGGTCGGGGAAAGCGGCGGCGGCTCTTCCTCCGGCGGCAGCACGGCTGTCAACCCCCGCAAGTACATCACCCTTCCTATGAATACCTCTCTGTACACGACCGCCAGCCGGACGGCTGTGGCCATGACCGCTCCGCAGGGAGCCGTGGTGCAGATGGCCAGCGATTCCACCGTCACCGGCACGGACAGCGCGGTTTACTGCTCGCTTTACTATCAGAGCAAGCTTTACTATGCCTTGTACTCCGACGTTTCCTCCGGCGTGATGAACGATACCCAGCTGGCCGCCTATGTGCTCCAGCTGTGGAACAGCGCCATGAACGACAAGTTCTACAACGACGGCACGCTGGTGGGCGACGTTCGCGTCTACGCCATGCAGCTGGGTCTGTACGTGCTGGGCTACTACACCGGCGCGCTGGACGGCACCTACGGGGCTGCCAGCGAAGCGGCGGTCAAGAACTTCCAGCGGGCCCAGAAGCTGGATCGGGATGGCGTGATGGGCGTCAATACGTGGGCCGCCATGGCCAATCTGGCCAAGCAGGTATCCAACGGTTCCGCCAGCTCCGGCGTGAACCCCAATCCGGGCGGAAATACGGGCAATGACAGCACTACCGTAACGGATTTCGGCACCATCAACTCCATCACCAAACCCACTTGGACGCAGGCGGACGAGGGCAACTACTGGCCCAAGTACACCTTCGCCACGGTGCTGGACATCACCAGCGGCAAGGTCTTCACCATCTACCGCACCGGCGGCACCAATCACCCCGACGCAGTGCCCTACACCGAGGCGGATACCAAGGCCATGTGCGAGGCCGTGGGCTTCACCTACCCGGCCCGCCGGCCCACCAGCGACGAGCTGTCCAAGATCGTCGCCGACAACGCCAACAACAACGCCAATTACACGTGGCCCGACTACAGCGGCAAGCTGACCGGCGTCACGAAGATCGGCAGCGCGTGGGACCGTCGTCCCGCCCTGCTGAACGTGAACGGCAAGGTCTACGCCGTCAGCATCTACGGCTGGCCCCATGGCTTCATGGGCATCGGCGCCAAGGATGGCCTGAGCACCCAGAAGTTCCCCAACGGCAAGCTGCTGTACGAAAACAACAACTTCTACGGCTGCTTCTGCGTCCGCTTCTACAACTCCATCGGCCACGGCAGTGCCAATCAGGCGGTCATCAACCAGCACAACGCCGCCGCCGATCAGGCTTATAACTACGCCAAGCAAAAGTGGCCCTCTCTCTGCAAATAGCAGACAGGGGCAGTGCCCCTCCCGGCTTGCGCGTCTGAGGCGCGCGGGGGGTGGGGGACACGTGGCATGGCCGGTGCAGGCTGGCCCGCGCCTCAGCAAAAATCAGAAATCAACCCCTCCTGCTGTAGTATGGAGAAAGCCAAAGCTACAGCAGGAGGGGTGTTTTGGTTGAACGGTCGAATCAGGTCATTCCCGCTCATTAGCCGCGTTCGATTCCGCCTCCAGAATCATGCGCTTCAATTCCTTGGCGGCCACGCTCAGCGGCTGCTCTTTTCTTTGGATCAGCACAACGCTTCGCTCGGGGATCTTCTCTTTGAGCCGGATCCGGCATACGGCGCTGTCCTCCCGAAGAAAATCCTCCGGGATAAAACCAACGCCCAGATCCGCCTCTACCATGGGCAGGATCTGATCGGCGGTAAAGGCCTCGATGTCAGGCTGATAGGGCAGGCCGTGGCGGGTGAAAATTTCCGAATAGAATTCGAAGGATTTCGTATCCGTTCCCAGCGAGATCAGCGGGTAGTTCAGCAGCTCCTCCAGCGAGACCGGACGGCTGGTCAGCGCGGAAAAACAGGAGGAGCAGACGGCAACTTCCCGGATCGTTTTTACGCTGGTTTCCACCAGCGAGGCCGAGTGAGCCGTGGGCGTTGTGACCACGGCGATGTCTGCCGTGCCGTCTTTCAGAGCGGCGATGGCCTGAGGCGTGGAATGATTGCTGATGCGGATGTGAACGCCCGGGTACAGCAGCCGGTATTTTTTCAGAACGGGCAGCAGCAGGCAGCGAAGCGCCACCTCGCTGGCGGCGACAAAAATGGTGCCGCTGTGCAGGCTGCGGCTTTCGGTAATCTCCATTTCTCCCGCTTCGATATGCTCTACGGCAATGCGGATGTGGTCGTACAAGCGCTGGCCCTCCGGGGTCAGCTTCATGCCCCGGCTGGTGCGGGCAAACAGGGTGCAGCCCAGCTCTCCCTCCAGATTTTTGATGGTACGGGTCAGATTGGGCTGATTGCTCAGCAGTACCTTGGCCGCCTGAGAAATATTTCCATATTTGGCAACGTAATAGAAGATCCGGTAGCGGTCATAGCTGACATACATTCTCATCGCCTCTTTTCCATATTTTATATGCATGGTAAGCATGTAAATCATATATTTTACAGATGGGAGCGATCCCATTATACTATCCCCGTTCCTGCAAGGCAAGGGCGGCCCGCGCAGGACGCTCGGAATGTCGATCGAAGAAGAGGATGATGGGGAACGATGGAACAGATGCTTGAGGTATGGATGGGCATTTTCTGGGACGCTGCTTTGCTGTGGCTGACGCTTCGGACGGCCCGCCGGGCGGGCCGGGGAAACGGAAACGTCCGCCTGACGGCGCTGACGTTCGGCATGGGGTCTGCAATTGCCGCTGTTTGCTGTGCGCTGGGCGGTCTTTATGCCGCGATGATCGTATTTGCGCTGGGGTTCATGCTTTCTTACGCCTCTTTTGTTTTTACCCTTCCGGAAAAGAGGAAAGTCCATGAAGCGCTTTAAGCCCTTCAAAGGCCAGATGTCCGACAGTTTCCGGGCGGCCTTTTTCATCATTCTTTCCGGCGGCTTTCAGGATGCCTATACCTACTGCTGCCGGGGCGAGGTGTTTGCCAACGCGCAGACCGGCAATATCGTGCTGCTCAGCACGGCGCTGTTCCGGCACGACTGGCCGGCTGTATTGAAATACCTTATCCCGGTTGCCTCCTTCCTGATTGGAACGGCCGCAGCCGAGGGAATCCACATCCGGTTGAAAAATGCCGAAAAGCTCCATTGGCGGCAGATCATCCTGCTGGGCGAAATGGGGCTGCTGCTGATCGTTGGTTTTCTGCCGCAGGCGCTGGAGCCGCTGGCCAACGCGCTGGTATCGTTCGTATGCGCCATGCAGGTGCAGACCTTCCACAAGGTGCGCGGCCACGCCTATGCCAGCACCATGTGCATCGGCAACATGCGCAGCGGCGCCGAGGCGCTCTGCGCGTATTTTCGTACCCGGGAGAAAGAAATCCTTCAGAAAGCGCTGACCTATTTCGGCGTCATTCTGGTTTTCGGCGTGGGCGCGGGGCTTGGCAGCATCCTGACGGCGGCGGTGGGGTACAAAGCCATCTGGAGCTGCTGCGCGCTGCTCTCCATCAGCTTCGGCCTGATGTTCGTGCCGGAGAAGAAATAAAGGCGATGGTACCATACCGTGCGGTCACGGAAGAAGACGCCCCTGCACGGCATTCAACCCGGAATGACACGGAGCGCGGGCAGACGGCGGAGCGGCCAGAGGAGGAAATGGCCCTGCCTGCCGGATAGATCCGTACCTTTGGAAAAGCGGACATCTGAAATGGAGTCTGCGCGGCCTGGACCGTTTCTTCGCCCAAAAGCGGCGCAAATCTTGAAAAATCAACGGAAACCGCCATTGACATTCCCTTCCCGGCGGACTATAATAATTCGTATTCTCTTAAGCTGCGTTGCAACGTGCGGACGCTTTCGGCGGGCCGGACGGTTGCGGCGCTGTGCTTTATGAAGGGACATTCCGGCTCTGCGCCGGGAAAGCGCGGCATTCATCGGGGCTCAGCCCCCCGCGCATAGAGAAAGGGGTTTATCAAAGATGGCAGAAGAAAAGAAAGTCATCCTGACCCGCGAAGGCTATCAGAAGCTGGAGCAGGAACTCAATTATTACATCAGCGTCCGCCGCAACGAGATCTCCGAGCAGATCGCCATCGCCCGCGGCTTCGGCGATTTGAGTGAAAACGCGGAGTACGATGAGGCCAAGAACGAGCAGAGCCGCATCGAGGCCAAGATCGTCGAGATGGAAAACACCCTGCGCAACTGCGTAGTGGTGGAAGATGATGAAGTCAACACCGATACCGTCGGCGTGGGCAACACCGTAAAGGTGGAAAATCTGACCCTGAAGCGGGAACAGACCATCACCATCGTAGGCGCGAACGAGATCGACCCGCGCAACATGAAAATTTCCTCCGACAGCCCCATCGGCGGCGCGCTGCTGGGCAAGAAGGT
This sequence comes from uncultured Clostridia bacterium, assembly GCA_934643535.1. GTDB lineage: Bacteria > Bacillota > Clostridia > Christensenellales > Aristaeellaceae > Limiplasma. Next base: position 8,836 of record CAKUCE010000034.1, read on the forward strand.
CGGTCAGGTGGTGGACGTGGAGGTCCCCGGCGGCACCATGCAGCTGAAAGTGCTGGAGATCAGCCGCTAAGCCCCATTTATTTCGATCAACAAAGGAGGCAGTCTCATGACCCCGGAGATTCAGCAGGTTCAGGACCTGAGCGAGCAGGAGCAGATTCGCCGCGCCAAGCTGGCAAAGTATCAGGAGGATGGCCGCGATCCCTATACCATCACCCGTTTTGACCGCACCCATACCTCCGCGCAGATTCTGGCGAATTTCGACGCGCTGGAAGGCCAGACCGTGCGCATCGCCGGCCGGATGATGAGCCGCCGCATCATGGGCAAGGCTTCTTTCATCCATATGCTGGACGGCGACGGCCAGATCCAGGCCTATGTGCGCCGCGAGGACGTGGGCGAGGATGTATACGCGGACTTCAAAACCATGGACATCGGTGATATTCTCGGCATCGAGGGCGTGGTTTTCCGCACCAAGACCGGCGAAGTCTCCGTCCATGCCCATGGGCTGACGCTGCTGACCAAGTCCCTGCGGGTGCTGCCGGAAAAGTGGAACGGACTGAAGGATCAGGACATCCGCTACCGCCAGCGCTATGTGGACACCATCGTTAACCCGGAGGTCAAGGACACCTTTATCAAGCGCAGCCAGATCCTGAAGGCTTTGCGCGAGTTCCTCGACGCCCGCGGATTTCTGGAGGTGGACACCCCCGTTCTGCAGACCATTGAGATCGGTGCCAACTCCCGCTCCTTTGTCACCCATCACAACGCGCTGGATATTCCCATGTACCTGCGCATCGAGACCGAGCTGTATCTGAAGCGGCTCATCGTGGGCGGCTTTGACAAGGTGTACGAGGTGGGCCGCATCTTCCGCAACGAGGGCATGGACACCCGCCACAATCCCGAGTTTACCACCATCGAGCTTTATCAGGCCTATGCCGACTATCATCAGATCATGGATCTGGTGGAAGAGCTGTATATCTACGTCACCAGGAAGGTCTGCGGCACGCTGAAGATCCCCTATCTGGGCAGGGAGATCAACATGGAAGGCCCGTGGGCCCGCATGACCATGGCCGAGGCCGTGAAGAAATACTCCGGCATCGACTACTATGCCTGGGAAAGCGACGAGCAGGCCCGGGCGGACTGCGAAGCCCACGACGTACATGTGGAAAAGGACGCGGTCAAGGGTCAGTGTCTGGAAGAGTGCTTCGACGCTTTCGTGGAGCCCAACCTGATCCAGCCCACCTTCATCACCGACTATCCCGTGGCCATTTCTCCGCTGGCCAAGCGCAAGAAGGACGAGCCGGAGATGACCGAACGCTTCGAGTTCTTCATCAACGGCTTTGAGTTCGGCAACGCCTTCTCCGAGCTGAACGACCCCATCGACCAACGCGGCCGTTTCGAGCGGCAGGCCGCCGCCAAGCGGGCGCAGGGCGGACACGCCGACGTGGACGAGGACTTCCTCTGCGCGCTGGAATACGGCATGCCTCCGACCGGCGGTCTGGGCTTCGGCGTGGATCGTCTGGTCATGCTGCTGACCGACTCCGCCTCTATCCGGGACGTGCTGCTCTTCCCCACCATGAAGCCCATCGGCACGCCTGCTCCCTCCGCTAAGGCGGCGGAAGAAAAGGCTCCTGAAACGGTCGCTCCCGCGGCGGAAGCCGCAGCCGAGCCCATCGACTTCTCCAAGGTGGAGATCGAGCCGCTGTTTCAAGATGCCGTGGACTTTGAGACCTTCTCCAAGAGCGATTTCCGCGCTGTGAAGGTCAAAGCCTGCGAAGCGGTGAAGAAGTCCAAGAAGCTGCTCCAGTTTACGCTGGACGACGGCACCGGCGCCGACCGCACCATCCTCAGCGGCATTCATGCTTTCTATGAGCCGGAGGAGCTGGTGGGCAAGACCCTGATTGCCATTACCAACCTGCCGCCCCGGGCCATGATGGGCATCGAGTCCTGCGGCATGCTGCTCAGCGCCATCCATCAGGAGGAAGGGGAAGAAAAGCTCCACCTGCTCATGGTGGACGACCATATCCCCGCCGGAGCCAAGCTGTACTGAGCGGCTGAAAATGGCTGAATGCCTTATAGGAGCTATGAGAAACAGCCCTGCGGAAGCGATTCTGCAGGGCTGTCCTTTCACTCAAACCCGATCGTCGGGAGGAAGAGAGCCGTAAAATGAAAATTTACGAGCTGAAGGAACGAAACCGGCAGTGCCTGACGGCGCTTCTGAGCATCTGGGAGGAATCCGTTCGGGCGACGCATCTTTTCCTTTCGGATGAAGAAAGAGAGCGGATCAAAGCCTGTGTTTCGCAGGCCCTTTGCGGCGTTGAGCATTTGATCGTCGCCGAAAAGCCGGACGGCGAACCGATCGCCTTTATGGGAACGGAAAATGGCCGGCTGGAAATGCTGTTTCTTTCTCCGGCGGAAAGAGGAAAGGGCGTCGGCGGACAGCTTCTTCGCTATTGCGTAGAGCATTACGGAATTGGCGAGGTCACGGTCAACGAACAGAATCCGCAGGCAGTCGGCTTCTATCAACATATGGGCTTTGAAGAATATAAGCGAACGGAACGCGATGAGGAAGGCAGGCCCTATCCGCTTCTGTATATGAAACGGAAGGAATGAACGCGCTGGCAGGCCGTCTGTCTCCGGGATGCTGTAACATTCGGGCCGTTCCCCGGCCATATTACAAAATTCTCTCAAATTGTCCCATGCGGAAGGAAAATGACTTTTTCAGGGCGAAAGAACAAATGATACGGCCTTTGGCGGGCGCGAATGGATTATTTCATCCGGGCCCTTGATTTTTTCCGAAAGGAGCCCCTTTTGATGAAACTGACGTTCCCGGTTACGAAAGAAAGAATCCGCAATCACTTTGCCTATGCTTGGTGGCAGTATGTGCTGCTGATCTGTCTGGCCATTTTCGGCTGGAATCTGCTCTATACCACCACCCGTTACCGCAGCCCCAACGATCAGCGGCTGGAATGGTTCTACAGCGGCTACCAGATGGATGGAGAAAAAGACATTGACGCGCTCATGGACGAACTTCACCAGAGTCTGTTCCCCAATGTGGAGGAAGTCACCTTCCGTACCCTGATGCTGGACGATACCTATGGCTCCATGCAGTTGACGGTCTGGGTCAGCGCGGGCGAAGGCGACCTGTTCATGCTGAACAGCGAATATTTCAACAGCATTGCGCAAAGCGAGGCTTTTGTGGAGCTGACGCCCTACATCGAGGACGGCACGCTGAACGTGGACGGCATGGATCTGAGCGCAGGCTATGTCATCAATCAGGATACGGGCAAAAAGACGCTTTACGGCATTCCGGCCACGGAACTGCCCGGCCTGAAGGATTACGGCCTGATCTGCGACGATTTTTGCCTGGGGATCGGCGTGACCGGTGAAAACGAAGAGGAGGCGCTGAAGTTGCTGCAATGGATGCTCGACAACCTGCGGGGCGACGCGGCGGCGGAATAAATTTTCCTGTTTTCGGAAAAGAATCCCGTGAAAGGGAATATTTTCCGGCGTCTTGGGGCATTCTGTTTCCTGCACTGAAAACGATGGAAAAAGCAGGAAAGGAATGAAACAGAATGAACCAATACAAACCGCAGCGCTGCCTTCTTTGCGGGCGGGAATATCCGGCGGGGCTTCATGTGATGGGCTGCCTGATCTGTTTTCCCTGTGAACGGAAGCTCCTTCACCCGGAAACAACGCCCATTCCCCGCCCGGTCCGGCTCCGTCTGAACCGGCTGTACCGGGAGCGGATCTGCGGCTTCTGACCGCTGCGCCTTCGGCGTTCTCTTTTGTCATCTCTATTGAAACTTTCCCGGTTTTTTGTTATGCTTTGCAGGTCGTATGATAACATACGGCCTGTTTTGCATTTTTGACTTGACGCAGAAGGGACGGAAGCGGCATGGGGAATTTTCCTTACGACGCGGTGGTTTTTGATCTGGACGGCACGCTGTTTGACGCGGAAGAGGGGATTGTTTCCTCGGTAAAAAAAGCCATGGAGGAAATGGAACTGGAAATTCCTCACGGCGCTCAGCTGCGGCAGGTGGTGGGGCCGCCCCTGCGGCAATCCTTTCACGACCTGCTGAACGTGCCCGGCGAACGGCTGGACGAAGCTGCCAACCGCTACGCCCGCATTTTCCGTTCGGAGGGCATGTACCGCTATTCCGTTTATCCCGGCATCCGCACGCTGCTGCGCGTCCTGAAGGAAAACGGCATTTACGTGGCGCTGGCTTCCTCCAAGCCATGGGATCTGTGCGAACACATCCTGCAGGTCTACGGCCTCCGGCACTATTTCGACCGGGTCATTGGCGAGACGGACAGCCACGCCAAGCTGGGCAAGCCGGAAATGATCCGCCGGGCGCTGCCGGAGCATTACGGACGCGCCGCCATGGTGGGCGACCGGCTGTATGATATGGAAGGCGCCAGGGGCGCCGGGGTGGACGGGATCGGCGCGGTCTATGGCTGCGGCAGCGTGGAAGAGCTGCAAAACGCCGGGGCCGCGCTGCTGGTCAACGACGCGGACGAGCTGCGGGAGCTGCTCTGTCCGGGTGTTCCTGCGCCCCGAGGCTTCTTCCTGTCCATGGAGGGCCCCGACGGCTGCGGCAAGACCACGCAGGCCAACCTGCTGGAAAAGAGCCTGCGGCAGCTGGGATTCGATCTGGTGCGCACCCGGGAGCCCGGCGGATGCCCCATCAGCGAAAAGATCCGCCAGATCATTCTGGATACGGAAAACGCCGAAATGTGCGGCGCCTGCGAGGCGCTGCTGTATGCGGCTTCCCGGGCCCAGCACGTTCACCAGGTCATCCGTCCCGCCGTGGAAGCGGGCAAGGTAGTGCTCAGCGACCGCTTTGTGGACAGCTCCGTGGCCTATCAGGGCGGAGGACGGAGTATGGGCGTGGAGATGATCCGGCAGATTAACGAACCGGCGGTGGACGGCATGCTGCCGGACGCGACCGTTTATCTGGCCATCGACCACACCACGGCGATGAACCGCCGCCTGAACGCCTCCCAGCCCGACCGGCTGGAGCTGGAAAGCGGCGCGTTTCACGGACGCGTGCAGACGGCCTATGAAAAATTGATCGATCAGGATCGGCAGCGCTTTATCGTCGTCAGCGGCGATCAGCCGGTGGAGGAGATCGCCCGTCAGGTGCTGCGTCAGGTGCTGAAGCGGCTGGAGCCGGGCTTTGAACAGGAGGCGTAAGGAACGTGGAAAGAATTGTCATCGGCATGTCCGGCGGCGTGGACAGCTCCGTGGCGGCGTTGCTGCTGAAGCAGCAGGGCTACGACGTGGTGGGCGTTTTCATGAAAAACTGGGAGGAGAAGGACGAAAACGGTACCTGCACCGCCGCCGGGGACTGGGAGGACGTGCAGGCGGTCTGTGACAGGATCGACATCCCCTACTACTCCGTCAATTTTGCCAGGGAGTACTACGACCGGGTGTTTTCCTATTTTCTGGACGAGTACCGCAAGGGACGCACGCCCAATCCGGACGTTTTGTGCAACCGGGAGATCAAATTCAAGGCTTTTCTGGACTACGCCATGAAGCTGGGCGCGGAGAAAATGGCGACCGGGCACTTCGTCCGCTCAGAGATGCGGGACGGGCATCCCGTGCTGCTCAAGGGCGACGATCCCAACAAGGATCAGAGCTATTTCCTCTATATGCTCAAGGAAGCCCAGCTGGGTAAATCGCTCTTTCCCGTGGGCGGCATGACCAAGGCGCAGGTGCGGGAGATCGCCCGGCAGAACGGCCTGCCCGTGGCCTCCAAGAAGGATTCCACCGGCGTGTGCTTTATCGGCGAACGGAATTTCCGGCAGTTTTTGCAGGGATTTCTGCCCATGCAGCCCGGCGATATGCGGACGGAAGACGGCGAAAAGGTCGGCGAGCATATCGGCCTTTCCTATTATACGCTGGGCCAGCGCCGGGGGCTGGGCATCGGCGGCCGGGGCGACGGGCGCAGCTGGTTCGTCATCGGCAAGGATCTGGAACACAACGTGCTGCTGGTTTCGCAGGGGGAGGACAGCCCCCGGCTGTACAGCCGCTATGTGCGGGCCTCGCAGGCCACGTGGATCGCTGAAAACGCCCCCATGGCGGAGGGCGAAAGCTATCGCTGCACCGCCCGTTTCCGCTACCGGCAGGCCGATCAGGCCGTCGCCGTCACCCGCAGAGGCGACGAGCTGCTGATCGAAGCGGACGAGCTTCAGCGGGCCGTCACGCCGGGACAGAGCGTGGTGCTGTATCAGGGCGACGTGTGCCTTGGCGGCGGCATTGCGGAAGAAGCGTGGAAGTAAGCAAGGGTCACAAAAATGAAGGGCCGTTCCCCTTTTCTTCGGGAATGGCCCTTTTTTCTATCGTTTTTACTGCAGCCGGGCGGTGAAGGTGATCAACGTGACAGCGGGCTTATTGAACAGCCGTCCCTTCATGGGATAGTCGCCGCTGGCCCCGATGCCGGGGGAAATATACTGATTCAGGCTGTTGATCCGCTGCATGCCGCGAATGCCGTCGTCCGAGGGGAACCAGCCCTTTTCAGGCACGTAAATGGCTCCGCCGCCGGGCAGCCGCCACTGACCGCCGCAGTAATGGCCGCACAGCAGCAGCGAAATATTCCGGAAATTGAAGATTTTCTCCTGATCGGCCCACTCGATGCTTTCCCGAATGTAGGAGGTCTCCATGGGCACATGATTTACCGCGATCTGCAGATCGGCGTTCGTCATCTCCTTCAGCGCCTGCTGGGCGCGCTGGTAAGCCTCGATGCGGTAGCCCAGCGCACGGTACGCCGCGCCGCCCTCGGCCTCGTACTGGGCGCCCTGGGATTCCATGCTTTGCTGCTGATTGGTCAGCGCGCCGATCAGGCCGTCCACGTCCACGTCGTACAGGTATTCCGGGGAAAACCACACCGTTTTTTTCCCAACGGTCTGGGAGACCGGCGCGTCCAGATAGATCGCCCCCGCCTTCTGCGCGTCCTCCACCCAGCTCGCCAGCACCTTCGGCGTTCCCCGGGCGGTGGAAAGCACCGGCTCCGGGTCTTCGTCTCCGGCGATAAAGTAAATGGGCACGCCTTCCCGCAGGGCGTTCAGGTTATGGATCAGCGTCAGCAGGGGTTCGTCATCGCCGCTCCTGCCCACCATATCGCCGCTTAATACGACGGCGTGATAATTCTTTCCGTTCAGCAGGGATTTCCACTGGCTCAGATCGTCCGCCAGCCCGGAGGCGTGCAGATCGCTGATATGCAGGATGGTAAAGCCCTCAAAGGCCTTGTCCAGCCCCATGGCGTGAACCTTTTCCGTCTCCAGCGACAGCTTCTGGTTCACGCCCCGGTTGGTCAGCCAGACGGTGGCGAACAAGGCGGCAAGCAGCAGCAAAGCGATCAGCCACGCCCCCAGAGGCGAACGTTTTTCCCGCTGCGGTGCGAACAGATACTCGTTTTTGCGCCTTGCCAAAAGAATCACCCCCATACTTTCTAGCTTTAGTTTACGTTGCTCTCCTGCCCCTCGTCAATGGCGGATTTCTAAGCAAAGTATGACAGTTTTCCACCGAAACAATACGAAAACGCAGTATTCGTAAGAGGTTTGTCACAGACGGTTTATACTTGTAACTTTTTTCGCCTCTTATTTTTCATTAAAAACTGGACTTTTTAATTGAAGTGCAGTAAAATACTACCGGAATTCATAGCACACTCGGTGCATCGAGAATCTGAAAATCACCGTGGGAAGCAGGAGGGGATCTTAGCCGTGAAAACAATGAAAGTATTCACAAAATACGCTGTTGCTGCGCTTAGCATCGCAATGGTGTTCGCCATGACCATGGGAGTACTTTCTGCCCAAGCCGGCATGAATTGGGGATCGTGGGTACTCGTACCGGAAACGGGGGATTTTGTTGCCGATACCATCGACGTAAATGGCACCACGGTCAGTGCTGTTTACAATCGGGCGTTAAAGGCTTCCGATTCCAATTATAATTCCAGCGCATATTCGTGTGCGGCTTTTGTAGGTAAATACTACAAAGTATTGGGGG
>CAKUCE010000035.1 GCA_934643535.1 uncultured Clostridia bacterium
GCAGTAGTCCCTGCGACGATTGAGTGGCAGCAGTGCCTCCTGCACCTCCACTTTTTGACACTCTGCGAAAAATTTCTCTTTTTCCACAGCAATTTTTCCCTTCTGCTCCGTCTAAACAGGTGAAAGGAGTTGGTACGGTGCCTTACGGATGCCAATCGGACAGCCGGTCAGAGCTTGACCGGCTCATGGAACAGTACGGCAGCAGCCTTCTGAGGATGAGCGTCCTGTATCTGAAGGACGCCTCTCTTGCGCAGGACGCTGTGCAGGAGACCTTCCTCAAGGCATACCGGCATTTACAGGATTATCGCGGCGAAAGCTCGGAAAAGACGTGGCTGACGGCCATTTGCGTCAACACCTGCCGGGATCTGCTGCGGAATCCGTGGCTTCGCCGCAGAAGCCGGACGCCCCTGGATTCGCTGCCCGAAACGCCTGCCGATTTCGACTTTCCGGACAACACCGTACTGACGGCGGTCATGGGCCTGCCCGCCAAATACCGCGAGGTCGTTCTGCTGCGGTATTACGAAGGGCTGAAACTGAAGGAGATCGCAGGCGCGCTGCGATTATCGGACGGCAAGGTGCGTTCCCGCCTGAACCGGGCGAACGCGCTGCTGCGGGACAGGCTGAAGGAGTGGTATTACGATGAAGAAACTTGAATTTCGGGAGCTCGTTGACCAGAACCTTTCCGGGCTCGTCTGGGACGAAGCCAAGCGCCGCACGGTGCTTCAGGCCGTCCGTAAGGAGGAAAAACCTGTGAAAAAACTGTCGGCAACCTTTATCCTCATGGCTGCGATCGTCTGTCTCAGCGTCACCGCACTGGCGGCAGGGCTGGTTTTTTCCAGCCGGGTGGACGCTTCCCGGCTGGCCGAAAAAGCCGTGGCGGATACCTACGGCGTTACGGAACCCATGCTGAGCACCTTCTTCAGCCGCACCGTCACCGAAACGGCGGACGGTGGCATGACGGTGGCCTATTCCGGCATTGATTTTCTGAATGAAGTTCTGGGAACGTATACCGTCGCCGTGAAGGACGGCGCTGCTGCTGCCCTGTGGAGCCATGACGGCGAAAGCACCTCCGGCCTGTTTGACGCGGAAGCCTGGGGCAAGGAGCAGCTGGAGGAAATGCTGCGCACGGCGGCGGAGCGCCACGACCTCAGCGCGTTTTCCGAAAAGGCGAAGGCCATTGCCGCGAAGCACAAGGCCGCCTCCGGCGAGCTGCCCGAAGGCTCCGCGTGGGAAAAGACCGGCGAAGCGGAAGCCCTCGCGGCGGCCAAGGCTTCCTCCTACAGCGAAGAAGACCTGCTGGCGCTGGCTAAAGACGCGGTGGTTAGCGTCTATCAGCTCACCGATGATCAGGCGAAAATGCTGAAATTCGTCTTTGAGCTGGAGGACATGGCGGACTATACCGCCGACTACCTGTATTATCACCTGAAAGATGGCAAGCCGGTGCTGACCATCATGCTCAGCCTGCAGCAGCGTCCGGCCGACAATTCCAGCGCTTTCCCGCCCTTTACTCCGGGGGACGGGGTCTACTGGGTGGACGTGAACGTGGAGACCGGCACCATCGAAGACCTGCTGTATGATTCCCTGTTGGGCGGCAACGGCTGACGGGAACACAAAGCGCCTTCCGCAGTTTTCCCTGCGGAAGGCGCTTTTTTCTGACTCTTTTCTTTTTCAGCTTTCCCCGTTCAGATCTTCCTCGCGGTAGAACACTTCTGTCAATTCCAGCCCGCAGGCCGGGGCGGTCATGCCCAGCTTCAGGCGGTCGCCGGTGCGAAGCGCCTGCTGGAAGCTGTCCTCCGGCAGGCGGCCCATGCCGACGCCGATCATGGTTCCCGCAATGATGCGCACCATATTATATAGGAACGCATTGCCCCGAATGGTCAGCGTCAGGTCGTCGCCCTGCCGGGTCAGTTCCACGCTTTCAATGGTGCGCACGGTGGTCTTTGCCGTGCCGCCCGCCGCCTGAAAGGCGGAAAAGTCATGGGTGCCCAGCAGGTCTTTCAGGCTGCGCTCCATGGGGCCCATTTGCAGAGGAACCGGCACATGGGCGCAGAGATGGCGGTACAGGGCGCTGGCATGGGGCGCGTTGTGGATGCGATAGGTGTACCGCTTGCCCGCCGCGTCAAACCGGGCGTGAAACGCCGCCGGGACGTACCGCCCGTCCAGCACGCGGATATCGGCGGGCAGACAGGTATTCAGCGCAAATGGGAATTTCTCCGGCGGAATGCGGCTGGCAGTATCGAAATGCACCCGCTGCCCCAGCGCGTGAACGCCCGCGTCCGTCCGGCTGGAGCCGGTCACGGTCAGCGCTTCCTCGCCGGTCAGCTTCCGCAGGGCTTCCTCCAGCACCTGCTGCACCGCCAATGCGTTCTGCTGGCGCTGCCAGCCCGCGTAGGCCGTGCCGTCATAGCTGACAGTCACAAGCACCCGGCGCTTGCCCTCCGGACAGCAGCCCTTGATCAGGGGCGGAAGCTGGGTCATAGCAGATTCCACCTTCTGCACAGAATGGTCAGAAGCAGCGCCGCCACCGTCACCAGCGAGGTCTGCCAGTCGATCTTCTGAAAATGCAGCACCCGGAGCCGGGTGCGGCCCTCGCCGCCGTGATAGCAGCGCGCCTCCATGGCCATGGCCAGCTCTCCCGCCCGGCGGAAGGCGCTGACGAACAGCGGCACCAGCAGGGGCACCATGGCCTTGGCCCGCTTGATGAGCTTGCCGCTTTCAAAATCCGCGCCCCGGGCCATCTGGGCCTTCATGATCTTGTCGGCCTCCTCGATCAGGGTGGGGATGAAGCGCAGGGCGATGGTCATCATCATAGCCAGCTCGTGCGCCGGAAAATGCAGCTTGCTCAGGGGCTTGAGCAGCGTCTCCATGCCGTCGCACAGGGAGATGGGCGAGGTGGTCAGCGTCAGCACCGAGGTGCCCGCTACCAGAAAGATCAGCCGCATGCAGAAATGCACGGCGGTGATCAGCCCTTCCCGGGTAATGCGCAGAATGCCCCAGCTGACCAGCACCGTCTCGCCGCTGGAAAAAAACAGGTTCAGCACAAACGTCAATATCAGCAGAAAGCGCAGGGGCTTCACAGTCTTCAATAGTTGCGCCGCTTTCAGGCCCGACATTTTGGCGCACAGGATGAGAAACGCCAGCGGAATGACGTACCACACCGGGTTGGACACGCAGAAGATCATGGCGATATAAACGATGGTCAGCAATATCTTCGTGCGGGGATCCAGCCGGTGGATCAGCGATTTGCCCGGCAGGTACTGGCCCAGCGTAATGTCCTTCAGCATGCTTTCTCCTCCTTCCGGGGAAGCTTCAGCAGCGCCTGGGCCACCTCCTCCGGGGTGTACAGGTCGGCGGGCAGGGGATAGCCCTCGGCGATCAGCCGCTGGGTCAGCTCCGCCGCCTGCGGAACGCCCAGCCCGATGGAGCTGAGCAGCTCCCGGTGCTGGAACACCTGCCGGGGCTCGCCGGTCAGCACCATCCGGCCCCGGCTCATGACCACCAGCCGGGTCGCCAGCGAGGAAATATCGTCCATATTGTGGCTGACCATGACCACCGTCAGCCCGCCTGCGGCGTGCAGCTCCCGGATCATGCCCAGAATGCTGCGCCGGCCGGCGGGATCCAGTCCGGCGGTGGGTTCGTCCAGGATCAAGGTGCCGGGGCGCATGGCCAGCACGCCCGCGATAGCCACCCGGCGCATCTGGCCGCCGCTGAGCTCAAAGGGCGAGCGCTGGGCAATTTCGTCATAGGCAAGGCCCACTTCCTGAAGCGCATAGCGAACGCGCTGGTCCACCTCCTGCTCGGAAAGGCCCAGATTTTTGGGGCCGAAGGCCACGTCCTTGGCGACGGTCTCCTCAAACAGCTGGTACTCCGGGTACTGGAACACCAGTCCCACCCGGCGGCGCACCTCCAGCAGGCTCACGCCCTTTTCGGTAATGTCCAGCCCGTCCACCACCACCCGGCCGGAGGTGGGCTTCAGCAGGCCGTTCAAATGCTGCACCAGCGTGGTCTTGCCGGAGCCGGTATGGCCCAGCAGGCCGATCAGCTCGCCGTCCTCGATGGTCAGGCTCACGTCCTCCAGCGCCGTGGCGGCAAAGGGGCTGTCCGTCATATAGGTATGGGTCAGATGCTCTACTTGGATGGGCATAGTACGTTTTTCAGCTCCTTTACCATATCGCTGACGGTGAGGATGCCTTCCGGCAGGGGCATTCCCCGCTCCCGCAGGGTCTGGGCCAGCTCGGCCATGGGCGGCACGTCCAGCCCCAGCGCCTTGATCTCATTCACCCGGGAGAACACCTGCCGGGGCGTTCCCTCCAGCGCCACCGAGCCGTCGTTCATCACGATCAGCCGGTCGGCCTGCGCTGCTTCCTCCATAAAATGGGTGATCCAGACCACGGTCATGCCCTTTTCCCGGTTCAGCTTGCGCACGGTGGCCAGCACCTCCGCCCGGCCGGAGGGGTCCAGCATGGCGGTGGCCTCGTCCATGATGATCAGCTCCGGCTCCATGGCCAGCACGCCGGCGATGGCCACCCGCTGCTTCTGGCCGCCGGAAAGCATATGGGGCGCGGTCTCGGCAAACTCGCTCATGCGCACGGCGCTGAGGGCCGCCTCTACCCGGCGGACCATTTCGTCCTGCGGCACGCCCAGGTTTTCCAGCCCGAAGGCCACGTCCTCCCGCACCACGTTGGCCACGATCTGGTTGTCCGGGTTCTGGAACACCATGCCCGCGTGGCGGCGGATATTCCAGACCTTTTCTTCCGTCAGGGTGTCCATGCCGCACACCAGCACCCGGCCCTCTGTGGGCAGGAACAGGGCGTTCATCAGCTTGGCCAGCGTGCTCTTGCCGGAGCCGTTATGGCCCAGCACCGCCACAAAGCTGCCCCGCTCCACCTCCAGCGTCACATGGCTGACGGCGGGCCGTGCGTCCGGCTCATATTGATAGCTCACATCCTCCAGCCGAAGGGGAAGGACGTTCGGTTTCTGCTCCATAGGGCTTTTCTCCTTCAGGAAAATCATGTAGGGCGCGCAAAAAGCGCGTCTCATTATAGCGCAGGAGCGGGGCAAGGTCAAACATATCTCCGCACGGGAAAAAACTTTCCGATCAAAGTTTCCTTATTCTATTTATGAAGAACCTCCTGTCATAGCTTTTTTCTACAACAGGAGGTCTCTTTTCTATTCTTTTTCTTTTGAAACAGGCTAATGAAGAAAGCGATTATTGCCACATCGCCCGCATGAAATCCGGATATACGTAATTAAGGACTTTCATCAAACGGATGAATATCTCTACCGCAACCTCGCCAACCTGCTCGTCAGCGAGTTTCTCCGGGAAGTCATACTCTGCGTTGACATCGCCATTTTCATCAAGCGCAAATTTAATATGACGTATCCTGCGGTTCGCAGCGTTGATTTGCTGCAGCATCTGCTGACGTTTTTCTTCCTTCACATTGATGATGCTGAACACGCGCGCCTCCACAATATTGTCATCATTCGAGGAAAAAAACGGGCCATCACTAATGGGCCATTGTCAATACGGAAGCCAGCCGCCACCGCAGATGAATCACCATGTTCCTCAATCTGGCAGCCGTATTTGATTCCATGCTCATCAAACGCCTCAGCTATCAATTTGCTTGCTTTGTAGATCATAGACTGCTCTCCTTCTTTTTTGCTCATTGAAATTCTATAGATAGTATACATCATATAAATAGAATGTCAACCCCTTTCTGTCACAAAAGAAAAAACTTTCCGTCAAAATCCGGGCTTTTCTTTTGCCGAAAAAGGGAGTATACTAGTCTTGATTACCTTGAGAGGGGGTTCTTTCATGACGGAAAACGGAACCACCAAATTTACGCCCGTTATGGAAGGCGCACGGGATGCGGGAGCGATCCTGAACCATGTGTACCGGGCGCTGCAGGCCAAGGGCTACGATCCCGTCACCCAGATCGTCGGCTATCTGATCTCCGGCGATCCTACCTATATCACCAGCTATGGGCAGGCCCGCAGCATGATCTGCCGTCTGGAACGGGACGAGATCATGGAGGAGCTGGTCCGGGTGTATCTGAAGGGGCTGGACGGCTGATGGGACGCGTGATCGCTTTGGATGTGGGCGACGTGCGCATCGGCGTAGCCGTGACCGATCCCACGGGGACCATTGCCCAGCCGCTGGAAGTATACAGGCGGGTCGGCTATGGGCCGGACTGCCGGTATGTACAGGAGCTTTGCCGCCGTTTCGACACCGTGACGGTGCTGCTGGGCCTGCCGCTGAATATGGACGGCACCCGGGGCGGACAGGCGGAAAAGGCGCAGGCTTTCGGCAAAGTGCTGTCGGACGCCGGGCTGGACGTGCGCTATCAGGACGAACGAATGACCACCGTCACCGCCGAGCGGGTGCTGATCTCCGGCAGCGTCCGCCGGGAAAACCGGAAGCAATACGTGGACAAGCTGGCCGCGGCGGTGATCCTGGAACAATGGCTGGCCTCGCAGAGCGGGGCGGCGGAAAGAGGAATGAACCATGGCGAATGAAGAAAACAACAATCTGGTACAGCTGCAGGATGAAAACGGCAACGACCTGAACTTTGAACACCTGATGACGCTGGAGCATGAGGGCAATTACTACGTGCTGCTGGAGGCCACCGAGGATATGGATGACTGCAAGGAAGGCGAAGCCGTCATCCTGAAGATCATCCGCGACGAAGAAAGCGACGAGGACGTTTACGCCACCATCGAGGACGAGGACGAGTTCAACGCCGTGTTTGAAAAGTGCATGGCCGCCATGGAAGAAGAGGACGCCATGGCCGATGCGCTGGAGCTGGAACCCGACGAAGACGACGAGGAGTAACCCATGCCGAGACTGCTGGGCAAGCACATTCAGCTGCGGGAATACCAGGCGGACGATCTGGAAGCCATCTGCCGCTGGGTCAACGACGAGGCCACCACCTGCTTCCTTTCCACGGCCTACTGGCCGCCCCAGACCCTGGTGGATACGGAAGAATTTCTGCAGCGGATGCTTCAGAGCAGCCACAATGCCTTTAATTTTGTCATTGCGGATCGGGAGGACGGGCGCTATCTGGGTCAGTTGGATCTGTTCACCGTGGACTGGCGGCTGCGCTGCGGCAAGCTGGGCATGGTGATCGCCAGTGCGGAAAACCGGGGACGGGGGCTTGGCACGGAAGCGCTGCTTCTTCTGGAAAAGCACGTCTTTCTGACGCTGGGGCTGGAACGGCTGGAGTTGGAGGTCCGCATGGACAACGCCGCCGCCCGCCGCTGCTATGAACGGGCCGGTTTTCGGCTGGAAGGCGTGAAGCGCCACGCCTTTTTTGCAGACGGCGCTTTCTGTGATGTGGGGATGATGAGCATCCTCCGGGAAGAATATGGCCGGTAACGCGGCGCTGCTGAAACGCATATCCTACACCATCCCTTGTTTTTCGGCTTTCGCCGCTTCGAGGGATGGCGTTTTTTCGTCTGAAAGCCGCCCCCATCGGGCCAGTATTGACTTTCGGGCAGAAAATCGGATAGAATAAAACCTCGGAGGCAGCTAGCTCTCCGTGATTTGGAGGAAACAATTCCATGGGAAAAATCGTGGTCAAATTCGGCGGCAGTTCCCTGTCGGACGCGGCTCAGTTTCGGAAGGTGCGCGATATTATCCGAATGGATCCGCGCCGCTGCTACGTGGTGCCCAGCGCCCCCGGACGGCGTTTTCCGGAAGATGAAAAAATCACCGACCTGCTCTACCGGACCTACCGTGCCAGGAAAAACGGTGAAAATATCGAACCGATCTTTCAGCGGGTGCGGGAGCGCTACCTGTCCATCGCGGAAAAACTGGGGCTTTCCTTCCCCATCGACCGGGAGCTGGACGAGGTGGATCGGCTGATCCGGGAAGGAGCCAGCGAAGACTTCTGCGCCAGCCGGGGCGAATATCTCAACGGCCTGCTGCTGGCGGACTATCTGGGCTTTGCCTTTCTGGATCCGAAAGATCTGGTGTTTTTCAACGACGACGGCACTTTTGACAGCGAACGCACCAACAGCGTGATGGCCGAAAAGCTGAAGGCCGTTCCCCAGGCCGTGATCCCCGGTTTCTACGGCAGCATCCGGAACGGCGAGATCCATACCTTCTCCCGGGGCGGCAGCGATATTTCCGGCTCCATCGTGGCCCGGGCCGCCTACGCCGAGCTTTATGAAAACTGGACGGACGTGAACGGCTTCCTGATGGCCGATCCTCATCTGGTGCCCAACGCCCGGCCCATCCGCCACATCACCTACCGGGAGCTGCGGGAGCTGAGCTATATGGGCGCGACCGTACTCCATGAGGACAGCGTTTTCCCCGTCCACCGGGCGGGCATCCCCACCAACATCCGCAACACCAACGCCCCGGAGGAGACCGGCACCATGATCACCCACGGCGCGGTGGAGGAACCCAACCCATACGTCATCACCGGTATCGCGGGGCGGCTGGGCTTCAGCGTCATTTCCGTAGAAAAGGCCATGATGAACGGCGAGGTGGGCTTCGGCCGCAAGGTGCTGCAGGCGGTGGAGGAGTTCGGCCTTTCCTTCGAGCATATGCCCACGGGCATCGACACCATGTGCGTGGTGCTTTCCACCTCCGAGCTGGAGCCGGTGAAGGAACAGCTGACCCGGCGCATCTGGGAGACCACCAATCCCGATACCCTGACCATTCACGATAATATGGGCATCATCGCCACTGTGGGCCGGGGCATGGTCCACAACCCCGGCACCGCCGCCCGGCTGTTCACCGCCCTGAGCCGCTATCACATCAACGTCCGCATGATTGATCAGGGCAGCAGCGAGCTGAGCATTCTGGTGGGCGTGGACAGCGGGGAGTTCCAGCAGGCCATTCGGGCCATTTACGACGAATTTGTTTCGGAATGATCGTCTTTTCCCACAAAGGAGCGATGAAGGTGCATTCATTTTTCCGGCACGATCATTGGCAAAGCAAGGCACACCGCGCATGGTTTTTCCTGTGCGCGGTGTGTTTAGCGTTTTACGGAGCCTATGTGCTTTATTTCAGTCAAAGCGATTTTCTGACCGGGGGCGTACAGACCGCCGCGACCGTTCTCTGGTTCCTGCTTTTCAGCGCGGGGCTGTTTCTGCTGTTCCTGTGGGCCTGTTCCCGGCTGCGGCCTGCGGCGGCTCAGGAGAAAGCTTCCTTTGACCTGCCGGTGTTCTTCGGCGGCGCCGCCCTTGCCCTTTTCGTGCTGGGGTTTGCCTTCCTCGGCTGCTATCCCGGCGGGGTCAGCTACGATGCGGCCAATCAGTGGCAGCAGGCCCAGAGCGGACAGTTCAACAACTGGCACCCGGTATTCCATACGCTGCTGATCTGGCTGGTGACGCGGGTCTATCAGCATTACGGCTTTGTGGTGCTCGTCCAGATCGCCGGCTTTTCGCTGGCGCTGGGATATGCTGCGGCCTCTGTGCGCCGCACCGGCGCGCCCCGCTGGCTGTGCCTTTCGTGCGCCGGTCTGGCTGCGCTGATGGAGCCCGTTCGGAACACGATGATGTACGTCGGAAAGGATAACGCCATGACCATCGGCTGTTTGCTCCTTTTCGGGCAGACCGTCCAGATGATCCGCACCCGGGGCGCGTGGCTTTCGAAGATCCGCAACGCCCTCTGCTTCGGGCTGGCGCTGGCCTTCACCACCCTGGTGCGGCAGAACGGCTTCCTGCTGACCCTTCCGCTGGGCCTGCTGGCCGCCGGGTGCTACTTCCGCAGGCAGAAAAAAGGCGTGCTGACGGGCGTGCTGTGCTGCCTCGTCTGCCTCGTATTGATCCAATGCGGGCTGTACAGCCGGCTGGACATCGTCTATCCCGACAACACGCTGGAAGAGGCCGTGGGCCTGCCCATGACCCTGCTGTGCAACGCCCGCCAGCAGGAGCCGGAGCTTCTGGATGGCGAGACACGGACGTTTCTGGATTCTCTGGCCGACGAGGACGGCTGGCAGAACGTCTACCGCCGGTCGGACTATAATTCCATCAAGTTCACGTTCTTCCGGGAAAAAATTCAGTCCCAGACGATGACGAGCCTGCTTTCCATGGCCGCCCGGACGGCGGCGGCAGATCCCCGGCTGGCTTTCGAGACCTTCAACGAAGTGACTGGGCTGGTATGGGACGTGTCGGGGCAGGATCGCAGCTATCAGCGGGTGACCAATTCCGGCGATCTGGACGTCGCCCAAAAAGCCCCCCGCAAATTTCACGCCGTCGGTCAGGCCGTGACGGACGTGCTGGCCGCGCCGCTGGAATTTCTTCCCCTGCGCTGGCTGAGCCGGAATACCGGCGCGCAGCTGCTGCTTCTGCTGCTTGCGACCTTGTGGGCGCTGTATCACGGCGGCACGGAGCGTCTTCTGCCGGTTTTCCCTCTCCTGTGCTACTGTCTGGCCACCATGCTGCTGCTCTGCGGGCAGGACGCGCGGTTTTTCTCCTTTGCGGCGGCCCTGACGCCTTTGTGCCTGTGCGCCCAGTTCTTCCTGCCTTTTCCCGAAAAAACCGGCTTTTCGGCCAAAACTCCCGAAAAGAATCGTGAAAAAGACGTAACAAAGTTTTCTTAATTGCTTGCGTTATTCTTTACATTTATGTTACAATTATGGCTATCCTTGGGTGTTTCGCCGGAAGGAGGCAAACTGACTATGGACAGGCCCCACGAAATGACGCTGCGATTGTCCGCGCGGCAGGAGGACTGGCTGATTGCCCGCATGGCTTTGAGCGGGCTGGGCATGCTGGCGGGATTGGACGCCGATCTGATCGGCGATTTGCAGACCGCCGTCAACGAATGCTGCGACTGTCTTCTTCATCAGCCTGTCACCCCCGAAATATTGGTACTCAGCGCCCACGCGGGAAAAGGCCGGCTTCAGTTCTGCTTTTCCGCCGAAGGAACAGCCGGGCAGGGCCCGGAGGACGCGCTGGACGGGGAGATCGCCCGCTGTGTGCTGGAAACGCTGCTGCCGGAGGTGCGTCTGGAAACCGACAAACGCGGCGTGTACAGCATTTGCGGTTCTTTGGCAGAGTAGGCGGTGGCTCCGATGAAAGACGAGCAACTGTCACAGGGCCTGCGCGAATATGCCGAGACCCGGGACCGGGAGCTGCGCGACCGTCTGTTTGAAGGTCTGCTTCCGCTGTCGAAGGCCATTGCCGCCAAGTTCACCGGCCGGGGCGTTCCCCGGGAGGATCTGGAACAGGTGGCGGCCATGGGACTTCTGAAGGCGCTGGAACGCTATGATCCTGAACGGAACCTGCGCTTCGTTACCTACGCGGTGCCCACCATCACCGGCGATCTGCGCAACTATCTCCGGGACAAGGGCAGCCTGGTGCGCGCTCCCCGGGACGCGCGGCAGCGCCTGTATCAGATGGCGCGGCTGCAGGAGCGTTTCGAGCAGGAGCATCTGCGCACCCCCAGCGCCATGGAGCTGGCGCAGGAAATGGGCATTACCCCCGAGGAAATGATCGCCCTCATCAATCTCAAGCGCCAGACGGAAGTGGTATCGCTGGACGCTCCGGTAGATGAAACCGGCGAGACCGGTCTGGCCGATCTGCTGGGTGAGGACGACCCGGAGCTGGAACGTCAGGAACGCGGCCAGTGGATGGAATGGATTCTGAGCCGTGTCACCCCGCAGGAAAAACAGCTTTTGCTCCTGCGCTATGAGGAGCGGCTGGGCCAGCGGGAGACGGCCAAACGGATGGGCGTTTCCCAGATGCAGGTTTCCCGCATGGAGCGCCGGGTGCTGGAGCGTCTGCGCGCCATGGAAGGCGCTCGCTGACCGCAGCGCCCTATGGAAATACGGTAGAATTCACAGAAGGAGGGAGAACGGCGATGCAGCAGGATCCGAATTTTTACGGTCAGGGCGGAGCGCCCGCCGGCTTTTCGCCCAACGCCGTTCCGCCCCAGAACGGCCAGCCTGCGGACGGAACCTTCGCGCCCCCCTACGGCGCGGTTCAGCCCGGCGCCTTTGTGCCGCAGGGCCAGCCCTTTGATTATACGCAGCAGATGCCGCCGGTCATGCCGGGCTACGCAGTCCCGGATCCCGCCCAGCAGACGCCGCCTTTTCAGCAGCCGGGAGCCTTTGTGCCGCAGAGCGGCGTTTATGGCCAGCCCATGCCGGACTTCAGCCAGCAGACGCCCCCCGTCATGCAGCCGGTGGATTTTTCCCAGCCCATGCAGGGCGGAGCCTTTGTGCCGCCCAACGTTCCCCCGCAGATGCCCCCCATTCAGCCCAACCCCTACAATCAGCCGGGAAAAAAGCTTAAAAAGCCGAAAAAGCCCCGGAAGCCGGGCGGCGGAAAACGGGTGCTGGCGCTTCTTCTGGGCGCGGCCGTCATCGGCGGCGGCGTTTATGCCTACAGCCGCTTCGGCTCCGGGCAGCGGGCCGCCACCGCTACGGTAAAGGCCAGTTCCATCGGCACCACCTATACCGGCGACGCGCTGATCGTCCGCAACGAAACAGCTTTCGATGACGAGGGCGTTCAGTCCATCGAATACGTGGCCCAAGAGGGCAGCGTGGTCTACAGCGGCGATATTCTTTGCTATGTGTATTCCACCGGCTACAGTACCGCCGAAATGACCGCCCTGCAGAACGACCGGGACGCCATCAACGACTATCAGCAAAGCCTTCTGGCCAGCGAAACGGACTTTGACCAGCGCATGGAGCGGCTGAAAAACGACGTGCTGGAACGGGGGCTGGAGGTGCGCAGTCTGGTGCACGGTGCGCGGGGCAATCTGACCAATCAGGAGCAGATTCTGGCCACGGCCATCACCCAGCGGCAGGACTACTTCCGCACCAAATATTCCACCGATATGCGCCTGAACCGCCTCTATGACGATGAGGCCACGCAGGAAAAGCGCATCGAAAGCTGGATCAAGCCCAAACGGGCCATGCAGCAGAGCATCGTCAGCTTCTACACCGACGGTTTTGAATATGCGCTGACCCCCAGCGCCTACGAAAGCTATACGCCCTCTGAGGTGCGCTCCATGATCAACGGCGTAAAGCCCGACCGGGGCACTGCCGCCCGGGGCCGCACCGACCTGTACCGGCTGGTGAAGGAGGGCAACTACGCCGTCCTGATGCTGGTGAAGAACGACACGTGGAGCCCTCGGGACGGAGATACCTACAAGCTGGTGCTGGAACAGTTTTCCAGCACGGTGGTGGACGCGCAGGTGCTGTCCTCCACCCGTTCCGGCGGCGAGCTGCTGGTGCGGCTGGCCGTGCTGGGCGATGTGTCCGATGTGCTGTATATGCGCACCTGCCGGGCTCAGCTGGGCGAATATGTGGATTGCATGGAGGTGCCCTCCCGGGCGCTGTACACCCAGAACGACGCGGTGGGCGTGGTCATCGTCACCGAGTCCGAGCCTCTGTTCGTGCCGGTGACGGTGCTGCGGGAAGAAGGCGGCAAGGCTTACGTCACCTCCATCCGAACCGGCTACCTGACAGACGGCATGACCGTGCGTCTGTTCTGACCGATCCACCAGATTTCAAAGAGGAGGGAGAAACCATGGACCTGCAGACGGCTCCGGCCGTTCACCCGCCGCTTCTGGATCAGGTGGCAGAAGAAACACTGCGCCGGAATGTAAGAAAGGTATTGGAAACGCTGGCGGAAAACCGTTATCAGGATTCTCCGCCCGCCCGGCTGGTGGCCGTGACCAAGACGGTCACACCCCGGGTCATCAACCTCCTCAAGCCCATGGAAATTCTGGATATCGGCGAGAACCGGGTGCAGGTCGCCCTGCCCAAGCTGGCCGAAATTGCACCGGAATTTCATTTACATTGGATTGGACGGTTGCAAACCAACAAAGTTAAATATATAATAGATCATGTATGCCTGCTTCACGCGCTGGACCGGATGGATCTGGCGCAGGAGATCGACCGCCGGGCCGGACAGCGGGGACGGGTGCTGCCGGTGCTGGTTCAGGTCAATATTGCGCAGGAACCGCAGAAGGGCGGCATGCCCGTGGAGGAAGTTCTGCCGTTTCTTCGAAAGATGCGGGATTTTTCCGGCCTGCACGTGGAAGGGCTGATGAGCATCATGCCCCAGTACGCCGGAGAAGACGAGCTGCGCGGGTTGTTTCGCGGCATGCGCCGCTTATTTGACCAGCTTCGGGAGGAAAATCTCGAAAACGTGGAAATGCGGGAGCTTTCCATGGGCATGTCCCGGGATTACCGCATCGCCGCTCAGGAGGGCGCGACCATGGTGCGCGTAGGGACGGCGCTGTATCAGGATTGAGCATTGCATCGGCAATGATTCCAGGGGGGTTTTGAACATTGGGTATCTTTCAGAAGGTGAGCAGCTGGCTGTCGGAAAAAAGCGACCGCCTTATTCGCGGCAGTGCGGATCACGAAAGCGGATATTATGCCTCTCAGGACGCGCAGGATGCTTACAGCGGCGCAACCATCGAGGATGAAATGAGCCAGTCGGCCGGGGAAGCCACCGGTCGCCGGGAACCGCTGGATCCTTTTGGCCGCGGCGAAGGCGAATACGGCGGACGGGTCCCCTATCGCAGCAAGCGCGATCTGGAAATGGAAGCCTACCAACAGCAGCAGGCCGCTTACGAGCAGCAGAAGCAGGCGGCGGCGCAGGCCGCAGCCCAGCAGCGCGCTCAGGCGCAGCAGCCTGTGCAGCAGGCGGCTCCCGCCCAGCAGCAGGCTCAGGCCCCCAACGGGTATGCTCAGGGCTACGGCGCTGTGAACGGCAATGTGGTCATGTTTCCAGGCATGCAGCAGAACCCTGAAGGCATGGCCTATACCCATGTGGAATACGTGGTGCTTCTTCGCAGCCGCAACGAATGCAAAAACGTTATCGGCTATATCAAGACCAATGCTTCCGTGTTTCTGAACATGGAATTCATCGCCAGCGACAGCGAACGCCAGCGCTGCGTGGACATGCTCAGCGGTGCGGCCTATACCCTCGGCTGCGCGCTGAACAAAATTTCGCCCCGGGGCATCTACCTTATTTCCGCTCCCACGGTAAAGGTCGTGCTGGATTCCGCCATGCAGAAGGCTGCCGCAGCTCCCGAGGCGCAGGGCTACGCCCGCCAGCGCTACGAGCAGGAGGGCTATTCTTCCGGGTATGCGCAGCCGCAGCAGAGCCAGCGCCCTGCCGCCGGTTATCAGCAGCAGGCGCAGCCTTCCGGCAGTTACCAGCAGCAGCCGCAAAATTATCAACCGTCTCAGCAGCCCGCCTATGAGGCCCCGGCTCCGCAGCAGCCCGCGCCCAGAACCTTCAGCACCGAATCCCCCACGGCCCGGTTCTTTGCGCAGGGTACCCAGCGGAACCACCCCATCAGCATGGCTTCCGCCGTTGCGGGCAGCTTTACGGGCAGCTACGCTGCCACCGGCACCGCCGGTCAGACCTCCGGCCGCTATCGGGCGGTGGAGTATCCCCAATAATCACAGGAGGCGCGTTTCATGTTTTCCATGATCTTCAGCATCCTGATCCTTCTCCTTCGGGTCGTCAGCGCCGCGCTGCTGATCTACTGCCTGCTTTCCTTTGTGGCTCCGGGCTGCCGGGTGATGGAGTTCCTCCGTCCCCACATGGAAAGGATCCTGTATCCCTTCCGGCGGCTTTTATACAAATGGTTCCCCGCGCTGATGAACTCCCCCATGGACTTCTCCCCGCTGGCGGTGTGGCTGGTGATCGACATTCTTCTTCAACTGCTGCGCATGCTCCAGCGGGCCCTGTAGGCCCATGCGGGAAGAACAAAGCGAGGAGCTGCTGCGCCGCCGCTTTCAGGAGCTGGCCGAACGCAGCTTTCGGCAGGACCGGCCGTTGTTCACCGGCTTCCTTTCCCCGGCGGAGGCCCAATGGGCTTTGATCGCCGGGAAAAAAGCACAGGTCTCAACGGTGTTGAACGGAGGATATCCGGATGCGGAGCGGGTGATCGCCTGCTTTTCTCCGGAGGAAGAAGCGCCCGATTTCCCCATTGACGCGCTGGAGCTTCGGTGGCCTCACCAGAGCGCGCCGGCCCATCGGGACATTCTGGGCAGCGCTATGGGATTGGGACTGGAACGGCACTGCATCGGCGACATCGTGCTGGAAGCAGACCGGGCGATCCTGTTCTGCGAACACAGCATGGCGGAGCATCTGCGGGACAGCCTGCTCTCCGCCGGGCGCATCCGCCTTCAGACGGCGCTGTTATCAGAGCTGCCCCAGCTGGCTCCCCCGGAAGGAACTGAGTGGCGCGACACGGTCGCCAGTCCCCGGCTGGACGCGGTGGTAGCCTCCGGATGCCGTCTCTCCCGGGCCAAAGCCGCCGATCTGATCAACGGCGGACAGGTCAAGCTGCGTCATCTGCCCACGCTGCGCACCGACGCGCAGGTGGAAGCGGGCGACGTAATCTCCGTGCGGGGCTTCGGCCGTCTGCAAGTTCAGGAGATCGGCTCCCCCACCCGAAAAGGACGTTATCCCCTTAAAATGCTTCTCTTCGGAGACAAGCGAAATCCATAAAAAGCCCAACGCATGAAAGGAGCGACCCACATGGCCATCACGATCGACGATATTTACGACAAAGAGTTTGCCCTCAAGGGCGGCGGATACGACCGGGACGACGTAGATCAGTTTCTGGATGAGATCTGCGACGAAATGACCAACATGCAGGAAAAAATCGCCGCGCTGGAAAGCGACCTGCAGAAGGCGCAGGACGAGCTGAAGACCGCCCGCGAAGCAGTAAAGCCCGCGCCCGTGGTACAGGCTCAGCCTGCCGCGGAGGAAACGCCCATCGCCAAGACCAGCTCCACGCTGGAAAGCATCCTGCTCAGCGCCCAGCGTCTGGCGGACGAAGAGGTGGACAAGGCCAAGGAAAAGGC
>CAKUCE010000036.1 GCA_934643535.1 uncultured Clostridia bacterium
GCCTGACCGGCGCGGTCCACGACGAAAACGCCCGTTTTCTGGGCGGCGTCAGCGGCAATGCGGGCGTTTTTTCCACCATGGACGATCTGGCGCTGTTTGTGCAGATGCTGGCGGCGGAAGGCGAACTTCCCGACGGCAGCCGCTACCTCTGCCCCGCCACTGTGCGCCTGAGTATGCAGAACCGCACGCCCGGCATGGCGCAGGGCCGGGGACTGGGCTTCGCCCTGCCGTGGTACGAAAACGGCTACACCGGCGACCTCTTCCCCAAGGAGACCATCGGCCACACCGGCTTTACCGGCACCAGCTTTTCCTACGACCCCACCACGGGCCTGTACCTGATCTTCCTGACCAACCGGGTCTGTCCTTCCCGGGAGGGCACGGCCATTTTCCGGGTGCGGCGGCTTCTGCACAACGCGGTATACGCGGCGGCAAGCGTATAAACCTAAAAACGCATAAAAAAACGGATCGGCTTCTCTTTTGAAAAAGCCGATCCGTTTTTTGTTAATGGCAGTCGCTTTACCAAAGCGATTTACTCTCCGTCCGCAGCGTTGTCTTCGCCGGAAGCATCGTCGGCAGCCGCATCATCCGCGGCGGTCTCGTCGCTGGCGGCAGCGCCCGCTTCTTCGGCGGCGGCAGCTTCCCGGGCCTCGATGTCCGCATAGCTGGGGGTCAGGCCGGTGTAGGTGATGTCCGCTTCCTGATTCCACTGATCCATGGTAGCGGTGTAAAGCTCGTTCTGCTTGCTGGTCAGAAGCTCGGTGCGCTTGGCTTCCCGCTGCGCTTCCGTCATTTCGATGGGGCCGGCGGGGATGTCGGCGATGTACTTGACGATATGTACGCCGTAGCTGCTGATGTAGGGGGCGGACACGTCGCCCACATTGTCCACGCTGAACGCGGCTTCCACAAAAGGAGCCACATAGTTGGTGGAGGCGGAGCTGACTTCGTAGCCGCTGGTCTTGTAAGGTTCGGAGGTCATGCCGGGATCGGAGGCAGTGCCGTCTTCCTTCACACCGTATTCGGCGATCAGCTCGTCAAAGTCCACGCCCTCTTCGATCTTCGCATAGATCTCGTCGATCTTGTCGGCGATGGAGGCCAGAATGGCGGCCTTGGCTTCGTCCACCTGCTCCTGCGTCACAGGCTCTTCGGTAGGCTCGGCAGTCGCCTCGGCGTCGGCAGTGTCGGCAGCGGCGGTGTCTTCCGTATCCTCGGTCGCGGCTTCCACCTGCTCCTCCAGACGGGCCTGCAGATCCTGATAGGTCTTCATCAGATCGTCGTCCACGGGCAGCAGGATGTGCTTCACCGCGCGGAAACCGGCGGGACGATACCAGGCGTAGTCCATGCTGCTGTCGGTGCCGTAGTACATGGCGTACATGGCCATCTGATCCACATAGTTGTTGTAATCCACATACGCGGCGATGTCGTTCTCATACAGCGCGCGGTCAGATTCCACCAGTTCCTGATACAGGGCTTCCACTTCCTCGTCGGTCACGGTCACATCCTGCACAATGGTGGCCTCCAGCTTGTCGTAGAGGGCGTACTGCTTGTAATTTTCCTTCAGGCTCTCCGGGCTGTAGCCCAGATCGTTGAAATACTGAACGGCCTCCGCGTTGGCGGCGTCCTTGTCTTCCTGGCTGCTTTCGTCGGTCAGGTCGGAATGCTGCTGGCTGACATAGGAAGAAATGGCGTTGTCCCAGTCGCTCTGAGCGTCTTCTTCGGCAGCCGTCGTTTCCTCGTCGGTCAGGGCGATGCCCAGCTCGGCGATCTTGGCCTGCATGATGACCTCGTTGATCTTGTTCTGCATGGCCACGGCGCGGAACAGTTCCACGTTGGCGCTGTCGGTCAGGTCATAGTAATTGCCGTAGGAGGAGACCAGACTGTCGTAAACCGGCTGTACATCGGCCCAGGTCAGTTCCGTACCGTTGACCGTGGCCAGCACGTCGGTATCCTGAAGCTCGGCCGCGGCAGTGTCTTCCGCCAGCGCTGCGGCGGAGAACAGCAGGCACAGGCAGAGCAGGAGAGAGAGAATCTTCTTCATGAAAAGCACAATCCTTTCCTTGGGAAAATGGTGCCCCGAAACGCAAAGCTCATTCTGTCTCAGGTTTTCGACGGCGAATCTTTCCCATTTCGGGTTTCATTATCGCACAGCTTTCCTCGTTTCGCAAGGGTTTTACCTTTGAAAGGAAGAATGTTACAGTCTATTCACAAGTTATCCACTCCATGACGGTATCATAGGACGGGGAGCGCCACAGCCCCCCCTTTCGGAGGAAATGACGATGGAAGTTCTGATCTGGAAAGCCCGAAGAACGCTGGAATTGCGGCAGGAAGGCCGCGTTCTGCTGCGCTGCCCCGTGGCGCTGGGCCGGGAGCCCGTCGGCCCCAAGGAGCGGGAGGGCGACGACCGCACCCCGGAGGGAACGTACTACATCTGCCTTATAAAGGAAGCGGGAAAATATGGCAAAAGTCTGGGGCTGAGCTATCCCTCCCCGGAGGACGCGGCGCGGGGCTTTACGGCGGGGATGATCGACGAGGGAGCGCTGAACGCCGTCCGCCGAGCGTGGGAAAGCCGGGCCCGTCCGCCGTGGGGGACGGCGCTGGGCGGGGAGATTTACCTGCACGAGGGCGGCGCGGCCTCCGACTGGACGCGGGGCTGCATCGCGCTGGAAAAGGCGGACATGGCCCTGCTTTTTGAACACCGGCAGGAAATCGCCGCAGTGCATATCCTGCCCTGAAGAAATTCCCAAAAATTTTTAGAGGGTTTCTCATGCAATTCTCATCGGTTTCGCAGGGCTTCCTCAAGCAGCGGACGGCACGGCATGGTATGATAACTTCCGTCAACAGGAAAACAACCCGACGACTGATCCGTTTTGAAGGAGGATATACCCTTATGAAAGCCAACAACGTTTTTTCCGTTCTTTACCGCACCCGTGTCAAGGTCCAGAAGGATGACACCCCCATCCTGAACCTGTCGCTGATCTTCTCCATCATCGCCGTATGCAGCGCGCCCTGGCTGGCCGTGATCGGTCTGGTGGTGGCGCTGGTGCTGGGCTACCGCTTTTCCATCGAGCGTAATGCTTCCGAATTCTCCGGCAGCTTTCAGGATGTAGTGAACAGCGCCGCCGCCAACGTCAAGGGCGCGGTGAATTCCTTCACCGGCTCGGACGGTAAAAAGAGCGACGACAACAGCGAGGATCACGAATAATCAATCGGGCCTGTTCCCACTCATGACGGGAACAGGCCCTTCTTTCGTTATATCCTGTTATTTTCCCCTTCGAAGCCTGCCCGCCAATGAAAACAGCAGAAACGCCGCCGCGTTGGCCGCGACCACGCTGGCCCCGGTGGGAATGGACAGGGCGAACGACGCGCACAGCCCGGCAAAGAAGCACACCACCGAAACGGCCAGCGCGCAGAGCAGCACCTTGCGGAAGCTCTTGAACACCCGCATGGCCGTCAGGCCGGGGAAAACGATCAGGCTGGAGATCAGCATGGCGCCCATGACCCGCATGCCCAGCACCACGGTGATGGCGGTGAGAAAAGCCAGCAGGGCGTTGTAGCGCTCCACCTTTTCGCCGGTAGCCCGCGCGAAGGTCTCGTCGAAGGTCACGGAGAAGATCTTCCGGTAAAAGATGGCGAACAGGCTCAGCACCACCGCCGCCAGCACTACGCTCAGCTTCAGGTCGTTTTCGCTCATGGCCAGCACGCTGCCGAAGAGATAGTTGTTCACATCGCCGGTGGTGCCGCTGGACAGGGACAGGGCGATGACGCCCACGGCCAGCGCGGCGGTGGAAATCATGGCGATCATGGCGTCGCCCTTCAGCTTTCCCCGGCCCGACAGCCGCAGCAGCAAAAAGGCGGCGACCACCACCACGGGAACGGCCACCGTCATGGGGGCAAGGCCCAGCGCGGAGGCCACGGCCAGCGCGCCGAAGCCCACGTGGCTCAGGCCGTCGCCGATCATGGAGTATCTCTTCAGCACCAGACACACGCCCAACAGGGCCGCGCACAGAGACACCAGCAGGCCCACCACGCCCGCCCGAACCATAAACCGGTAGGAAAACATTTCGATCAAAGCGTCAATCATGACCGCAGCCTCCCGCAAAACGCTGTCCCAGCGGAGACCGCCGGTATTCCTCGGGGGTCCCCAGAAAGATCCCGTCATGGGAAAGGTGCAGGATGCGATCCCCCTGACTCAGCGCCGCCTCCAGATCGTGGGAGATCATCACCACCGTCAGCCCCTTTTCCCGGTGCAGCATCTCGATGGTCTGATACATTTCCCGGGTCACCACGGGGTCCAGCCCCGCCACCGGCTCGTCCAGCAGCAGCATGGTCCGGGTGGCGCACAGGGCCCGGGCCAGCAGCGTCCGCTGCTGCTGCCCGCCGGACAGCTCCGCAAAGCTGCGCTTTTTCATGTTCTCCATGCCCATCAGGGCCAGGTTCCGGTCGATCAGCGCCCGCTGGGCCCGGGTGGGGAACAGGCTCAGCCCCCGGCAGCCGGAAGAGACCACTTCCCATACCGACGCGGGGAAATCCTTCTGGGCGTCGGTGCGCTGGGGCAGGTAGCCGATCTCCGTATTATGGAAGCCGGGTTCATAAGTGATTTTTCCTTTGGCGGGAGCGATCAGCCCCAGCAAACCCTTGATCAGGGTGGATTTGCCGGAGCCGTTTTCCCCGACGATGCACAGGTATTCTCCCCGTTCTATCGAGAGGGAAAGATCCTCCAGCACCGTGTGCCCCTCGTAGGCGAAAGAGCAATGGTCGCAGGTAATCAGAGCCATGTCAGTTCAGCGCCTCCTTCAGCGCGTCCGCGTTGCGGTTCATCAGGGTCAGATAGCTGGCCCCCTCGTCCATTTCCTGCTGGGACACCGTGTGGCAGCTGTGGAACAGAAGCTCCTTCGCGCCGGTCTCTTCCGCCAGAATGTCCGCCGTCTTGCGGCTGGAAAACTCGATGTAGAAGATCACGGGGATCTGCTCCTCCCGGATGGTGCGGATCAGTGAAACGATGGTCTTCACGCTTGGCTCGCTGTCCTCGCTGCATCCGGGGAAGGCCGCGTCGTACCGCAGGCCGTAGGCCGCCGCAAAGTACCGGAAGGGAAAGCGGTCGCCGAAAACGATCAGATCCCGCCTGCCCTCGGCCACGATGGTCTCAAAGCGCTGATCCAGCGCGGAAAGCTCCTGCTGGTAAGCCGCTTCGTTCCGGGTGAAAAGTCCGGCGTTTTCAGGAGAAAGAGCGCACAGCCTTTCCCGCAGGGCATGGACGATCCTCTGCACGTTTTTGGGGGACGTCCAGACATGCTCGTCCATTTCCTCGTGCCCGTCTTCTTCATGGTCATGCCCATGCTCCGGGGCCATGCTTTGGGAATGTTCCTCTTCCAGCAGGGTAACGCAGTCCGCCATGGCGAAGGTCTCCGGCGCGGCGTCCCCCAGCGAAGCCAGCACCCGTTCCAGCCATGTGTCGCTTTCGCCGCCGGTATAAAGAAACAGGTCGGCGTTCTGGATGGCGATCATATCCTGCGGGGTCGGTTCATAGGAATGAGCGTCCGCCCCGGGCGGAAGCAGCAGCGTGACCTCCGCCGCGTCTCCGGCCACCACCCGGGCAAAATCATAGGCAGGAAAGACGGCGGCCACCAGACGCAGCCGGGCCG
This sequence comes from uncultured Clostridia bacterium, assembly GCA_934643535.1. Taxonomy (GTDB): domain Bacteria; phylum Bacillota; class Clostridia; order Christensenellales; family Aristaeellaceae; genus Limiplasma. The sequence goes on from CAKUCE010000036.1 coordinate 5,640, forward strand.
GTTCCTCCGCCGGGTCCGCCCGGACGGGCGAAAGGGAAAAAAGCAGCGCAAAAGCGCAGAAAAAGGCAGCGATCCGACGAATCAATGGGTTTCCTCCTTGTTTTGACAGGCGGCGCACAGCCCGTAAAGCAGCGTCCGGCCTTCGTCCAGCGAAAAACCGTGGCGCCGGGAAAGATGCTCCTTGAACAGGTCGATCTCGCCGCAGTGCAGATGCTCCATGGCTCCACAGCGTACGCAGCGGATGTGCAGATGGTTTTCCCGGCAGCGGTTGAGCTGATAGCGGGCCGAATCGCCGCTTTCCTGCGGGGCATAGCGGCGCAGCTCTCCGCCTTCACAAAGGCGGGTGATCGCCCGGTAGACGGTGGTCTTGCCAATGGCCAGGCCCTCCCGGCCCAGCTCCTTTTCCAGCTCCTGATAGGCTTCCTCCGCCGTCAGGCAGCTTTCCGGCCGGCTTTCAAACAGCCGGACGACCGCTTCCTGCTGACGGGTCTGATATGAACCCCGAGCCGCCATGGCACGTCCCCCCTCCGAAATGCATTTGATTTGAAAATGATTTTCATTTTCAAAATGACATTATAGGCGCTCCGCGCCTGTCTGTCAAGAGGGCAAAAGTTAGCGTCTGGTAATTTCCGAACATTGCAATTCGGACCGGGGTGCGCTATACTTATCCCATCCCTTTCGGACGTTTTTTCAAAGCCGCCGCTTTTTCGGGGCCGAAAAAAACGCCCGAAAAATGGCAAAACCATTGAAACGTGAGCAAAGCAGCTTGATTTTTAACGAAAGCGAGGCGATCCAACGAATGCGTATTTCCATGATTTGTATCGGCTCCACCGGCGATGTGCGTCCCTACATTGTTTTGGGACGCGAGCTGAAGCGCCGGGGCCATCAGGTGACCATTACCGCTTTTTCCGATTTTGAAAAGACCATTACCGACGAGGGGCTGGGGTTCCACGGTCTTTCCGGCGACGTGCGGGAATTCATGGGCAATATTATGAAGCCCGGCGTCAACGGCGTAACGTATCTCAATCAGGTGCGCAACTCGCTCAAGGACGTGGTAGATCCCTTCATGCGGGATCTGGAGGACGCTACGGCGGAATGCGACTGCATCATCGGCACGTTCTTCGGGCAGGTGATCCGCTCCATGGCGGAAATGCGCCGTCTGCCCTTTATCCAGACCCAATATTTCGTCATGGATTACAATACCGACGCGCCCATTGCTTCCGCCCCCGGCCAGCGGATGGGCAAGGCATGGAACGCGGCCAGCTATCATCTGGGTTATTTTCTCATCAGCACGCTGGAAAAGTATTATCTGGACGATTGGCGCAAGGAGCACGGCCTGCCGCCCCGCAGGCTGGAAAAAAACGCTTCCTATGAAATGAACGGTCACATCATTCCCGTGCTGTACGCCCTGAGTCCTCTGGTGATGCCCCGGCCCTCGGACTGGGGCGCGAATATCCACATGACCGGCTACTGGCTGGCGGACAATCCGCAGGAGTACACGCCCGAACCCGGTCTGCAGCAGTTCCTTTCCGAAGGAGGAAAACCCATCTACGTGGGCTTTGGCTCCATGGTCAGCGGCGATATGGGCGAAACGCTGGAGATCGTGCTGGAGGCCCTGCGCATGAGCGGCATCCGGGCCGTGCTGTCCAAGGGCTGGGGCGGCGGCGACCTGCCGTCAAAGCTGCCGGATAACGTCTACGTGGCGGGCTTCGTCCCTCACGACTGGCTGTTCAAACGGGTGCGGGCCGTGGTGCATCACGGCGGCGCGGGCACGCTGGCCGCCGGGCTGACGGCGGGTCTTCCCACGCTGGTCATTCCCTTCGGCGGCGACCAGCCCTTCTGGGGCGACCGGGTGCGGGCGCTGGGCGTCGGCCCCAAGCCCATTCCCCGGGAGCGGCTTACCGCCCGGAAGCTGAGCCGGGCGCTGATCGAGCTGACCAGCGAAAAGCGCTATGAAGTAGCGGCCCGGGAGCTGGGCATCCGGCTGGAAAGCGAGGACGGCGCGGTGAACGCCGCCAATATTATCGAACACGAGCTGCGCAAGTACCTGCGGCAGGAGGGCCTGTCCCCCGTGCTGGTGCGTCCGGAGGAACATTCATGAGTGAGTCGAAGCAGAAAACCATGGCGGATCTGACCCCCGGAGAAAGCGGCGTGGTAGACACGGTGGGCGGGGAGGACGCGCTGCACCGTCACCTGCTGGATATGGGCATTACCCCCGGCGTGAAGGTGCTTCTGCAAAAAACCGCTCCCATGGGCGACCCCATCGAGATCCATCTCCGGGGGTATGCCCTGACCCTGCGGCTGGACGACGCGCGGAAAATAACGCTCAGGTAGCCTGTTGTTCTTTTCACACTTCAGAATTCCAAAGGGAAAGGCGAGATCTCCTCATGCAGTATACCTTTGCTCTGGCGGGCAACCAGAACAGCGGCAAAACCACGCTGTTCAACCAGCTGACCGGCTCCAACCAGCACGTGGGCAACTGGCCCGGCGTGACGGTGGAGCAGAAGACCGGCACCATGCTGCACCATCACCACGGCAGGCAGACCCATATAGGCCTCCCCTGGCGGGTGCGCCGGGAGCAGCGGGAGGGCAAGCCGGTGCCCGACCAGTACAGCGACGTGACCATCGTGGACTTGCCGGGTATTTATTCCCTCAGCCCCTATTCCATGGAGGAGATCGTCTCCCGGAATTTCATCGTCAGGGACCAGCCGGACGTGGTCATCAACATCGTGGATGCCACCAATCTGGAACGCAACCTGTATCTGACGCTGCAGCTGCTGGAGCTGGGGCGGCCGGTGGTGGTGGCCCTCAACATGATGGACGAAGTGCGCAGCCACGGCGATTCCATTGATCTGGCCGGGCTGGAAAAAGGGCTGGGCGTGCCGGTGGTAGCGATCTGTGCCCGGAAGGGCGAGGGCATCGACGAACTGGTGAGCCGGGCCATGGAGGCGGCGGAGAGCAAGACCGTTCCCCCAAAGCTGGACATCTGCAGCGGCGAGGCGCACACGGCCCTGCACGCCATCGCCCATCTGGTGGAGGATGAAGCCAGAGAGCATCATATGCAGCCCCGCTATATCGCCACCAAGCTCTTTGAGGGCGATAAACCGCTGGAGGAAGAGCTGGGTCTGAGCGAGGAGACCCGGCACATCATTGAGGAAATCCTCTCGTCCATGGAAAAATCCGTGGGCATGGAACGGGCCGCCGTCATGGCGGACACCCGGTACCGCTTCATCGAAAAGCTGCTGTCCACCTGCTTTAAGCGGGGCCAGACGGAGGAAAACACGCTGACCGACCGCATCGACAACGTGCTGACCCACCCGCTCCTGTCCATTCCCGTGTTCCTGTTGATGATGTTTCTGGTGTTCTTTCTCACCTTTGGGCCGGTGGGCAGCTTCTTTGCCGACGGCTTTGCCCTGCTGATCGACAGCGGCGTGGCGCTGCTGGCAGGGGCGCTTCGCAGCGCGGGCGTGGCCGAATGGGTGCAGAATCTGACCGTGGGCGGCGTGCTGACCGGCGTGGGCAGCGTACTCAAGTTCCTGCCGACCATCGTGATCCTGTTTCTGCTGCTGTCCATTCTGGAGGACAGCGGCTATATGGCCCGGGCGGCTTTCCTGATGGATAAGCCCCTGCGCAAGCTGGGCCTGAACGGCCGCAGCTTCATCCCCATGATGATGGGCTTCGGCTGCACCGTGCCCGCCGTCATGAGCGCCCGGAGCATGAATAACGACCGCGACCGCCGCTTTACCATCCTGCTGACCCCCTTCATGAGCTGCGGGGCCAAGGTGCCGATCTACGCCCTGTTCACCCGGGCATTCTTCCCGGGCCATCAGGTATGGGTCATGACCGGCATGTATCTGCTGGGCATTGTGGTCGCCATTTGCGCGGGGCTGGTGCTGAAACGTACCGTGTTCCACGGAGACGCGGCCCCCTTCATCATGGAGCTGCCCGCCTATCGTCTGCCCACCCCGGCCAACGTACTGCGGCAGATGTGGGACAAGGCAAAGGACTTCCTGCAGCGGGCCTTTACCGTGATCTTTCTGGCGACGCTGATCGTCTGGTTCCTGCAGAATTTCACCTTCCGGCTGGAAATGACCTCCGAGATCGGCGAAAGCATGCTGGGCAAGATTGCCGGGCTGATCGCGCCGGTGTTCGCTCCGGCGGGCTTCGGTTCCGTGGAGGCTTCCACCGCCGTGCTCACCGGCCTGATGGCCAAGGAAAGCGTGGTCAGCACCCTGGCCGTCCTGAGCGGTGTGGACGCGGAAAGCGCCCAGATGGTCGCGGTGATGAATCGAATTTTTCCCTCCACGCTGACGGCGGTCGCTTTTCTGGTATTCGTACTTCTGTACATGCCCTGCGTGGCGGCAGTAGCGGCCATGCGCCGGGAAATGGAAAGCAGCCGCTGGGCCTACGGCGCTATCGCCGCTCAGACGGCGCTGGCATGGACGCTGGCCACGCTGGTATTCCAGCTGGGCCGGCTGCTGGGGCTGGGCTGACGCCCGGCTCCCCGAAAGGAAAAATATGGGTACGGTACTGGACATTTTGATTCTGGCGAGTATCCTTGTATTGGCCGTTCTGGCTGTCCGCAGCCTGAAAAAGAGCGGCCGGCGCTGCAGCTGCGGCTGCTCCGGCTGCGCCATGGCCGGAAAATGCGCGAAGGATACAAGGGAGGAAAAAAAGCATGAGTGAAATTCCGTCTGTTATTCGCCTGTTCGGCCTGGTGACGGATTCCATCGTGGACGGTCCCGGTTTTCGGGTGTCCGTTTTTACGCAGGGCTGTCCCCATCACTGCGAGGGCTGCCATAATCCCGGCAGCCACGATCCTGCGGCGGGCAAGGAATGGACGCTGGACGAAGTAGAGAAAAAATTCACCGGCAATCCCCTGCTGGACGGCATCACCCTGACCGGCGGCGAACCCTTTCAGCAGGCCGCGGCCTGTGCCGAGTTGGCCCGCCGGGCCCATCGGAAGGGCCTGAACGTATGGTCCTACAGCGGTTACACCTATGAAAAGCTGCTGGAGCTGGCCCGGCGGGACGAGGCGGTCAACGCGCTTCTTTCGGAGATTGACGTGCTGGTGGACGGGCCTTTTCAACTGAAGGAACGTTCGCTGGATCTGCTCTACTGCGGCAGCAGGAACCAGCGGCTCATCGACATGAAAAAAACCCGGGAGACAGGCGTCGTGACGCTGTGGTCCCCCCCGGAATGGTAAGCTGCCGGTTGGCGAATCCCCTGCGCAAGGCGCAGGGGCGCAGCCCTTCTTGGCAACTGTCCAAAACGTTTTATCAGATTTTGCAGATGCGGTTCTGCCTCCTGTATTCCGTGGGGGTCAGAGCCGTTTTTTCTTTGAAAAGGCGGCAGAAGTGATAGGGGTTGGAAAAGCCGCACCGGCAGCGACGCCGAAAACGCGGCGTTGATCTGCTTTCTGGCCAGCGACGAAGCCGCCTACATCTCAGCCCAGAATATCCAGATCGACGGCTGCCGCAAAAAGCAGTAAACCTCCGGTCAGATCCGATACTTCTTCCGCATCTCTCCCGGAGTGATGCCGAAGTGGGCTTTGAATTTCTTGCGAAAATAGGAAGCGGAGCTGAAGCCAAGCTCGTCGCTGACCGCTTCCACCGGTTGGTCGGTGGAAATGAGCAGGTCCCGGGCGCTTTCCAGAAGAAGCTGGCTGCGCAGGCCGCTGAGCGTTACGTCCGAAGCCTTCTGAAAGGCGGCGTAGAGCGCGGCCTCGCTGATGGCGCTGTGCTTGGCCAGCTCCGCGGCCCGCGCGTGAGGATGCTCCGTCAGATATTGCCGGGTGTTTTCCACGATCTGCCGGGTGCGGCAGGGCGTTCGGTAGGTCATCCGCGGCAGCAGCATCGCTACCAGCGTATAGAACAGGCCGATCTCCCGGGCGGACAGCCGGGGCGCAGCCGCGATCTGCCGGAAAAGTCCGGCGGCGGCTTCGTCAAAGGGAACGACTTGCGCCGGGTACGCATGCCTTTCAAAATTCGGCAGGAATTGAAATCCCAGCGAAATGAGCCGTACCTCCGGTTCTCCGTACCAGTAGGACTGATAGCTTACCCCCTTGGGAATGTAGAAAATTTCCCCCTCCCGAACCTCCACGCTGCCCGAGGGGTCCGTGATCCGAAAACGGCCGTTGAGCATCATTGCGAAATAATGGCTGGGCGACCCGGACCGGTTGTCGGTGTAGTGGAAGCGGTCGTGGGTGATGGTGCGGAAATAAAAGCTGTTGGAGAATAGTGCGTCATTCATGCTGAAGCTCCCCGTTACAAATAGAGAAAATTACCTCTTAATTTGGAGAATAGCATATCGGGTCGGAGAAGTCAAGGTGATATAATGACCCCGTCATTCAAATGCGAAATCCTTCGGGAGGGATTTTCATGAACGGAAAACAGATCGTCTTCACCGCTGCAAACCGGGCGGAGCTGCTGGAGGTGAAGCTGCCCGAGGTTGCGGAGCATGAGGTAATGGTGCAGACCGTTATCTCCACCATCAGCGCCGGTACGGAACGGGCCAATCTTACCGGCGACCCCAACGTCAGCCCCAACGGCGCGTCTCAGGTGCTTTTCCCCCGCAGCTCCGGCTACAACAGCGCCGGGATCGTCGTGCGCACGGGCAGCGCCGTGACCGGCGTGAAGCCGGGCGACCGGGTGGTGGTCTACTGGGGCAAGCATCAGAACTACAACGTAGTGCCCGAGGAACAGGCCGTCCTTCTGGAAGGCGGCGGTCTCCCTCAGCCCCTTTCCTTTGAAACGGGCGCGCTCAGCTTCATCTCGACCTTCCCCATGGCGGCGATCCGCAAGACTCGTCTGGAAATGGGCGAAAGCGCCCTTGTCATGGGGCTGGGCGTGCTGGGACTGATCGCCGTCAAGCTGCTGCGGGCCGCGGGAGCCGCGCCGGTCATCGCCGCAGACCCCAATCCCCGGCGGCGGGAGCTGGCTCTGAAATACGGCGCGGACTATGCCTTCGATCCCCTGCGGGAAGATTTTGCCCGGCAGGTGAAAGCCGTTTCCGGCGGCGGCGTAAACGCGGCCATCGAGGTCACGGGCGTTGGCGCGGGCTTCAATGAGGCGCTGGACTGCATGGCCAGATTCGGACGGGTGGCGCTGCTGGGCTGCACCCGAAGCTCCGACTTCACCGTGGATTACTACAAGAAGATCCACGGCCCGGGCATCACCGTCATCGGCGCGCACACCATCGCCCGGCCCAGCGTGGAGTCTCATCCGGGCTGGTTCACCCATCGGGACGACATTCAGGCGGCGCTGCGGCTGTGTGCGGGCGGACGGCTGGATCTGGAAGAACTGGTGGAGGAGACCCACTCGCCCGAGGAGTGCGCGGCGGTCTACGAACGGCTGGCTTTTGACCGGGACTTTCCCATTGCGGTTCAGTTTGATTGGAGGAAGCTGAAATGAAGAAACTGAAAATTGCCCAGATTGGCACAGGCCATGACCACGCCACGGCAGCGATCCAGACCTTGAAGGAGCAGAGCGATCTTTACGAGCTGACGGGCTTTGCCGTCGCGCCCGGGGACGAAGAGGTCTTTGCGCGCACGAAGCAGGTCTACGACGGCCTGTGCCAGAAAACCGTGGAAGAGATCCTGAACGACCCGGAGCTGGACGCGGTCTGCATCGAAACCGAGGACCGGCGGCTGACGGAATACGCTCTTCGGGCGGCGGAGCGGGGCCTTCCCATGCATATGGACAAGCCCGGCAGCGCCTCCGACGCGGACTTTGACCGGCTGATCGATCTGGTGGAGGAAAAGCGGCTGCCCTTCCAGACCGGCTACATGTACCGCTATAATCCGGCGGTGGTCAAACTGATGGAGGATATCCGCGAGGGGCGGCTGGGGGAAATCTACTCCGTCGAGGCCCAGATGAACTGTCTTCATCCCGTCGAAAAACGGAACTGGCTGGGCAACTATCCCGGCGGCATGCTCTACTTTCTGGGCTGCCACCTGATCGACCTGATCTACAGGATCCAGGGCGAGCCGGAGGAAATTCTTCCCATGAGCATGCCCATCGGCACGGACGGCGTGACCGCCGACGATTTCGGCATGGTGGTGTTCCGCTACCGGAACGGCGTTTCCTTTGCCAAGAGCACCGCGGTGGAGTACGGCGGCTTCGAGCGCCGCCAGCTGGTGGTCTGCGGCACCAGGGGCACCGTGGAGCTGAAGCCCTTCGAATGGCTGGATAAGGACGCGAAAGTTTTTTCTTCCCAGAAGACCGGCGTTCGGGAGGCCTTTGATCCGGGCTGGCACGTGAAAGGGCTCTGTCACGACACGCCCTCCCACGGCCGGTACGACGCCATGTTCCGGGCCTTCGCAGCCTATGTGAAGGGCGAAGAAAAGAACCCGTTCGACTGCGAATACGAGCGGCGGCTGCACAAGCTGATCCTGAAATCCTGCGGCTGCAAAGACGTTCACTGAAAAAAGGGAGGAAAAACCACTATGAGCAAAAAGGTACTGTTGATCGGCGGCGGCGGAACGCTGGGAGCCTATACGGCGGAAGAGCTGCTGCGGATGGGCTGTGAGGCCGACGTCATCTGTCTGGAAGAAAACCAGTCCGAACGGAAGGACCTCCGTTTCTACCAGGCCCGGGCCACGCTGGACTATCTGACCGCATTTCTGAAGGACCGGCGCTATGACGGCATCGTAAATTTCCTGCACTATCCGAACGCAGAGGACTACAAACCCGTCTACCGGCTGCTGTCCGACTCCGCCGAACAGGTGATCTTTCTTTCGTCCTACCGGGTGTACGCGGATCAGGAGCATCCCGTCACCGAAAACGCTCCCACCCTGTACGACGTTCTTCAGGGCGTGGACGAGGACTTCTTCCAGAATGAAAAATACGCCGCCTCCAAGTCCCGGGGCGAAAAATTTCTCCGGGAGGAATGCCGCGATGGCCGCTGGACCATCGTCCGGCCCGTCATTTCGTTCTCCCGGCACCGGTTTGATCTGGTCACCCGCTCCGGGCATGAAATCCCCGACGCCGCCCGGGAGGGAAAGACCCTTTCTCTGCCCGAGGAATGCCGGAACCTGACGGCCGGTCTGGACTGGGCGGGCAACTCCGGCAAGCTGATCGCCCGGCTGTTCTTCCGGCCTGAGGCGCTGGGCGAGGCTTTCACCATTTCCTCCGCCCAGAACCTGACGTGGGGTCAGGTAGCGGAGCTGTATTCGGAACTGACCGGCGTTCGGTTCGAATGGATCAGCACGGCCGACTACATCCGGAACAGTCCCAAGCTGCAGCGGGATCCATGGATTCTGAAATACGACCGTCTTTTCAACCGGCTCATCGACAATACGAAGGTCCTTCAGGCTACCGGCCTTTCTCAGGCGGATTTTGTCCCGATCAAAGAGGGAATCCGCATCGAGCTGGAAAAATACGCAAAGGAGCAGTGACCGATGAAAGCCATTCTGGTAAATGCAGATAAAAGCCTACGGTGGGATCATGTGCCCGATCCCGTTCTCAAAAGCGAAGAGGTGCTGGTGGAGGTTCACGCCGCCGCGCTGAACCGGGCCGACCTGATGCAGCGGGAGGGCGATTATCCGCCTCCTCCCGGCTGCCCGGACTGGATGGGGCTGGAAATCGCGGGCGTGATCGTAGAAATGGGCGAAGAAGCCCGGGCCAGCTCCCGCTGGAAGCCGGGCGACCGGGTCTGCGCCCTGCTGGGCGGCGGCGGATACGCGGAATATGCGGCTGTGAAATACGACATGCTCATGCCCGTGCCGAAAAACTGCACCATGGAAGAGGCGGCGGCGATCCCTGAGGCCTTTGCCACGGCCTATCTGAACCTGTTCTGGGAGGGAAAAATCCTGCCGGGCAACACCCTGCTGATGAATGCGGGCGCGTCCGGGCTGGCCAGCGTGATCATCCCCATGGCCAAGGCTTTCGACGTGCGGGTTATCACCACCGTCCTGAGCGATGAGATCGCCGCCTCCATCGCCCACCTGCACGCGGACCGCGTAGTGGTCACGCCAAAGGAAAGCATCGTGGACGCGCTGCAGGAAGAACTGGCGAACGGTCACGGCGTGGACGTGGCCATCGACTGCCTGGGCGGTGAGATCATGGGCCAATGCCTGCCCTACCTGACCCACGGCGCGCGCTGGATCATGATCGCGGCGCTGGCGGGCAGGGAGACGCAGATCGACCTGAAAAACATTTACGTCCGCAACGTGCGCATCATCGGCAGCACCCTGCGCTCCCGCACCCCCGCCGTAAAGGCGCAGATCCTGGCCGAGCTGGTGGAGAAGGTCTTCCCGAAGATCGAATCCGGTGCGGTGAAGCCCACCATTTATAAGGTGCTTCCCATCACCGAGGCGGAAGCGGCGCATGAGATCCTCTACAAGGGCCAGAACGTGGGCAAGGTGGTTCTGAAGGTAAGATAACGTCCATCGCGAACGGTTCTGCTGCGACCCCCGGAGTTTTTCCGCTCCGGGGGCGATTTTTTATCCAATTTTCCCTCTTCGGCCCGTCTGATACTAATCTCATTCTAAAAAGCAATCCAAGATCCACTTTCGTCCTGTAATACTTTTGATCATATCATTTGT
>CAKUCE010000037.1 GCA_934643535.1 uncultured Clostridia bacterium
ATGCCCGCGGCGCTTTTTTGGAGGCCATCAAGGGCAGCACGGAAAGCATGGACGAGTGCGACGTGGTGGTTCCCCGGGACCGAATCGCCGCCTTTGTCAAAAAGAGCGTGGAGATCGGGAAGGAAATGAAGGTGCGAATCTGTTCCTTCGGCCACGCGGGCGACGGCAACCTGCACATCTACGTGTGTCAGGACGGCGTGGCGGACGAACAGTGGCATGAAACCGTCGAAAAAGTCATGGACCGCCTGTATTCCGAAGCCCGGCTGCTGTCCGGCGAGGTCAGCGGCGAGCATGGCATCGGTCACGCCAAACGGGCCTTTCTGGAGGAGAGCCTCGGCCTTGAACAGGTGGAGCTGATGCGGGGCATCAAGAAGGTTTTCGATCCCAACGGGATCCTGAACCCCGGAAAAGTGATTTGAAAAAAGAACCGGGAAGCGCGGCGAACGGCGCTTCCCGGTTTTGCTGTGCTTTTCAGAATTCCTTTGCGTGCGCCTGAAAAAAGTCGTAGTACGCCCGGACGGCAGGCAGCTCCGTCCACCGGCGGACCGTCACCGGGTCCGCGTCCAGATCGTAAACCTTCGTGCCCTGCATGGACAGCAGGAAGGGGGAGTGAGTGGCGATGACAAACTGACAGTGGAAAAAACGGGCGGAATCCTCGATGAACTGGCACAGCTCCTGCTGTCGCGTGGGAGACAGACTGTTTTCCGGCTCGTCCAGCAGGTACAGCCCGTCTTCTTCGATGCGCTGGGTAAAGTACAGAAAGGCGCTTTCTCCGTTGGAATGTTCGGGCAGGTTGCCCATCAGATTTTTGCGCACGTAGCGGGACTGGGTGTTGCTGCGGGCCATGTTCACGGTTTTCAGCCGGTCGTAGTCCTCCATGGTGCGAAAGTGAAAGTCCGAATATCTGGCGTCCAGATACTCCTGAAACAGCTCTTCCCGCTTTTCGTCCACCCCGGCGTTGGCCGCCCGGAGATTCAGCATAAAGTCAAATACATCGTCGCTGGTAATGACCCGGCTCTTTTCGGGGATCTCGCTGCGAAGCTCGCGGGTACACAGGGCGATGTAGTCCTCAAAAAAACTGGAGCGGTTGTACCGGCTGTCCCGCTGCAGCTTCAGCGCTTCCGCCATGACGTTCAGGGCAGTGGTCTTGCCGGAACCGTTGCCGCCGTACAGAATGGTCACAGGCTCCAGCTCCAGCTCCCGCAGGCCCCGGGCGGAAAGCACCTTGAAGGGGTAAAAGCTGTTGTAGCATTTGCGCCTGATAGAGAGGAGAAAGTCGAATTCCTCCCCGTCGTCGGGAAAGGTAAATCGGGACAGATACAGCACGGCGGTTACGCTCCTTGGCAAAAGATCGAATCAGCAGGGGAGACGCCCCCCGGCAGCAGCGGAGAACCACGCTATGGCCCTTTTCATCAAGCACACAGTAAGGCGGCAGCTTGCCCGGCGTGGAAAGACGGGAAGCAGCCAGCTTTCTCGTGAACGTTCCTCCGTTAATGCCAGGCAGATCATACCATGTTTTTGATTAAAGGGCAATAAGACGATGACAAAGCTCGAATGATATGCTTCAGCGCGGAATAAGGACCCGTACTGAAAGGAAAAACGGAGATGCCTTCCTGCAAAACAGGAACGTCATCCCTGCCCGGCGGTCGGCTGGCGTTCAAAAGGCCCCTTCGGAAAAAAGATAAAAAGGCAGCAAAGGCGGCCTTTGTTTTTTTGCTGAATTTGACCAGGCCGGAGACCTGCGGCATTGACGCGCCCTGCCCGGAATGCTACAATGCGGAAAGAACTTACACAGGAGGTGGGAGAATATGCCGTTCTCCGTCAATGATCCGTTCCTATTCTGGCTGTCCGGCGTCGTCATCGCGGCGGTGCTGGCGGAATCGGTTTTCTTTCTGGTGAAAGCCGCCAAGCGCGCCCGGGAACTGAAGCTGCCCAAAGGGACTGTCCGCAAGACGATCCTGTCCAGCGGGCTGTTTTCGCTGGCCCCGGCGGTGTCCATCCTGATCGGCGTGCTGACGCTGAACCGGTTTCTGGGCCTGCCCTTTCCGTGGCTGCGGCTGAGCATTCTGGGCGCCGTGACCTATGAGCTGCCCGCGGCTACCATCGCTGCCAACGCCGTAGGCGCGGGCGTGACGGAAACCATCACCGATCCCCAGACCTTCGCCGTGATCGCATGGACCATGACGCTGGGCATTATCGCGGGCATCGTGCTGATCCTGTTCGGCCTGAAAAAGCTGCAGAAGGGCATGAATACCATCAGCGGCAAGGACGAAAAATGGCGCGGAATTTTAATGGACGCGCTGTTTCTGGGCATGATCTCCGCTTTTCTGGGACTGTTGTTCGCCAATGTGCGGGACGGCGTGCCGGGCTTCATCCCCATTGTGGTCGCGCTGGTTTCGGCGCTTTTGATGGGCGTATGCGGCCTTCTGATCCGGGTGCTGAAATGGAACTGGCTGGAGCAGGACGCCCTGCCCCTGTGCATGCTGGGCGCAATGGCGCTGAGTATTCCGATTACGGCACTGATGGCTTGAGCGGGAGGAATCGAGAATGGATAAGCAACTGTCTCCCTATGAGGAAAAACAATATGCCTATGGCCGCGTCTGGACGGCGCTGCTTCTTATGATGATGCTGGCCGTTCCGCTGGCCATCTGCGTGTACTACAACGCCTGGCCGCCGCTGACGGCGGTGCTGAAGGCTTTGCTGGGCGTGGCTCCCATGTACTGGCTGGTGGGCATCATCGAGGTTCTGACCTACGTGCCCATGCTGGGCACCGGTGGGACCTATCTGGGCTTCGTGACGGGCAATCTGACCAATCTGAAAGTGCCCTGCGCCCTGAACGCCATGCAGGCGGCCAAGGTCAAGGCCGGGACGGAGGAGGGCGAGGTGATCTCCACCATCGCTATCGCGTCCAGCTCCATTGTAACGGTGCTGGTGATCGCCGTCGGTGTGTTCGGCCTGCGCCTGTTGGAGCCGATGCTGGAATCCCCGGTGCTGAAGCCCGCCTTTGACAACATTCTGCCGTCCCTGTTCGGCGCGCTGGGCGTGGTGTTCGTATCCAAGAACCCGAAGATCGCGGCGGCTCCCATGCTGTTCATGGTGGTGCTGTTCCTGCTGGTGCCCAGCCTGAGCGGAAGCGTCAGCGTACTGGTGCCCGTGGGCGCGCTGATCGCCATCGGCGCGGCGCGGTTCCTGTATCGGAAAGGCCTGATCGGAATGGAAAAGGAGAGTGGAAACGAATGATGATTTTGTGGATTCTTCTGGGGCTGCTGGTTCTCTGGCTGGCGGTGATTGTGGTTCGAGCCATTCAATTCAAGCCCTATCCCATGGAAAAAACGGAAGCGGAGAGCTTCCCCGTGGATGAAAAACGGGCGCTGGAACGCTTTCAGGACATGATCCGGCTGAAAACGGTCAGCTACCCGGATGAAAAACTGGAGGACCCGCAGACGTTTGCGGACTTCCAGACATTATTGGCGGAGGCTTATCCGGCGGTGACGAAGACCTGCACCCGGGAAATTCTGGGCCGGCGGGGAATGCTGTACCATTGGAAGGGCAAGAGCAGCGCGAAGCCGTCCGTGCTGATGGCGCACTACGACGTGGTGCCGGTGAATGAAAGCGAATGGAAGGAGCCGCCCTTTGGAGCGGTCGTGAAGGACGGAGAGCTTTGGGGCCGGGGCACGCTGGACACCAAAGGAACCCTGCACGGCGTGATGGAAGCCGCCGAAATGCTGATCCAGCAGGGCTTTGTGCCGGAGAACGACGTATATTTCGCCTTTGGCGGCGATGAAGAGATCTTCGGCGGAGATGCGCCCGCCATTGTGGAAGAGTTGAAAAAGCGCGGCATTCATCCGGAATTTGTACTGGATGAGGGCGGCGCGATCGTGGACGGCGTGTTCCCCGGCGTCAGCAAAAGCGCGGCGCTGATCGGTACGGCGGAAAAGGGAACGGTCAGTGTGGATATGACCGCGTCCGGCAAGGGCGGCCACGCCAGCGCGCCCGCCAGCCGTCAGGCACTGGGCATTCTGGGCCGGGCGCTGAGCCGCATTCAGGATCATGCCATGCCCTTTACGCTGACTCCTCCCGCCCGGGAAATGTTTGATATTCTGGGCCGGGAATCCAGCTTTGGCTACAGGCTGCTGTTCGCCAACCTGTGGTGCTTCGGGCCGCTGCTGGATCTGGTGTGCCGCAAATCCGGCGGCGAACTGAACGCGCTGGTGCGCACCACCTGTGCCCTGACCATGGCACAAGGCTCCAAAGCCTTTAACGTGCTGCCCTCCACCGCTCATGCGGGCATCAACCTGCGGCTGATCAGCGGCGACACCATCGAAGCCGCCATTGCCCGGCTCAAGACCATCGTGGACGATCCGTCCATCGAGGTAAAGCTCGTCTCCGGCGGCGAACCCAGCGTTGTTTCCCGGACCGGCGACGAACCCTGGAACCGGCTGAAGAGCGCCATCAGTGCCGCCTATCCCGGCGTACTGGTTTCGCCCTATCTGATGCTGGCGGGCAGCGACAGCCGTCATTACGGCCCCATCAGCGAGCATGTATATCGCTTCAGCGGCATGCCCATGTCCAAGGAACAGCGCGGCCTGATTCACAATGCCAACGAGCGTATCCCCGTGGCTCAGCTCAAGGACACCATCTGCTTCTTTGCGGAAGTGATGAAGCGCTGCTGAAAACGGGTTTGGATTCCCTCCAATAAAATGACGGCGGAGGCCGTCCTGTCAGTGAACAGGATGGGCTTCCGCCGCTTTTGGGTGGACGGAAAACGACCGTAAATGTCCTGCGCCTGAACCGATCAGGAAAATCCCCGCATATCATTTTTCCCCGCAGCCCGTTCGGGCTGCGGGGAAAAACGAAGGAAAAAGGCTCGGTACAGCTCGCTCAGCTGCAGCTTCCGGGAAAGCCTTTATTGGATTTTTTCAAAAACGCCGTTGACCACATTTACCGGACTTCCCTGCTGGAAGGCACGGACGTTTTCCACGACCGTATTCATCAGGCGCTGCCGGGCTTCCCTGGCAGCCCAGGCAATGTGCGGGGTGATCAGGCAGTTGTCCAATCCCAGCAGAGGACTGTCCGCAGGAATGGGTTCCCGCTCCGCCACATCCACGGCTGCTCCTGCTACATGACCGCTGAGCAGCGCTTCCCGCAGGGCGGCTTCATCCACCAACGGGCCGCGTCCGGTATTGATCAGCAGAACACCGGGCTTCATCTGGGCAAGGGTTTCCCGGTTGATCAGGTGCTGGTTCTCCTTTGTCAACGGGCAATGGAGAGAAATAACGTCGCTTCGCTGCAGCAATTCTTCCATGAAAATACTCCCTTCCCGGCCCGAAGGAGAGGTGTGCAGCACATTCATGCCGAAAGCACCGGCGATTCTGCCCACGGCTTTCCCGATGCGGCCATAACCGATCAGCCCCATGGTTTTGCCGCTCAGCTCGATTTGCGGGTAATCCCAGAAGCAGAACTCCCGGCCGCGGGTCCAGCGCCCCTCCTGTACGGCCTGATTATGCGCGCCCACCCGATGGCAAAGCTCCAGCAGGAGCGCAAAGGTGTACTGGGCGACCGCGTCGGTGGCATAAGAAGGAACGTTGCATACGGGAATGTGCCGTTCTGCCGCCGCGACGGTATCGACCACATTAAAACCTGTGGCCAGAACGCCAATCATTCGCAGGTGAGGATGGCTTTCGATCATTTCCCGGGTGATAACGGTTTTGTTGGTCAGCACAATTTCAGCGTCCGCCATACGGTCTGACGCTTCCGCCGGTTCGCTGAAATCATGAACAGTCAGCTCGCCCAGCTTTTCCAGCTCCGCCCAGCTCAGGTCGCCCGGGTTTTCCGTGTGTCCGTCCAATATCACGATTTTCATTACTGTTCCTCGATTCTTGAAAGAGCATTGAATACGGTTTGGGGAAAATGCCAATTTCCGCAATTCCGTTCGGGAGAGCAAGGGGCATTAAAAAGAAGAACGATTTTGCGGAGAAGGATGTCCCACGACCGTCGGATGGCTTGCCGGCAGTTCCTTTCATTGACGTCATGCTTCCGGCGATTCATGGTACCATAACCTTTCATTGTGTGCAATAGACGTTTTGATAGGGAAGCGGATTCCAGAATTTGAAAGCTTCTATCAGGAACAAAGAAGGAATTTTTCCCCTTCGTTTCGAAAAATAACTCATCAGCAAAAACGGAGGGTTGCCATATGATATCCAGACTGCGCCGGGACGCGGAGACGATCATCAGCGATTCCATCAGAGAGGTTCAGCCGGACAGCGCCGTTGTCCGGGCGCTGGAGGGAGCCTCACTAAGCGGAAGGATCCGGCTGGTGGCCGCAGGCAAAGCCGCGTGGCAGATGGCCCGGGCAGCGACGGACTTTTTGGGCGACAGGCTGGAGAAGGGCATTGTCGTTACGAAATACGGGCATGTTCAGGGGGAACTTCCCAGAGTGGAATGCTGTGAAGGCGGGCATCCGGTGCCGGATGAAGGCTCTTTTGACGGCACGCGGAAAGCACTGGAGCTGACGAAGGGACTGACCGGCGAGGATACGGTGCTGTTTCTGCTGTCCGGGGGAGGCAGCGCGTTGTTTGAACTGCCGCTGATCCCACCGGAAGAGCTGCAGGACCTGACACGGCAGCTGCTGGCCTGCGGTGCGGATATTGTGGAAATCAACACCCTGCGCAAGCGCCTGTCTGCCGTGAAGGGCGGACGCTTTGCGGAGCATTGTGCCCCTGCACGGGTTTTCTCCATTATTCTTTCCGACATTCTGGGCGATCCGCCGGATATGATCGCCTCCGGCCCCGCCTGCCCGGATTCTTCCACCTGTGACGAAGCGTTGGAGATCGTCCGCCGCTACCGGCTTTCCCTGAGCGACGAGACGCTGCGGCTGCTGACGGTGGAAACGCCCAAGGCGCTTTCCAACGCGCAATGGAAGATCACCGGGAGCGTGCGGGAACTTTGCGCCGCCGCGGCCCGCAGCTGCCGCCGGCTGGGCTATGAGCCAGTTTTTCTGACGGATCGGCTGTGCTGTCAGGCGCGGGAAGCGGGCAGCATGATGGCGTCGATCCTGCGCACCCATGCGGGAGACGGAAAGAAGCTGGCCTTTCTGGCCGGAGGGGAAACCGTGGTTCGGCTGACGGGCAGCGGCAGGGGCGGACGCAATCAGGAACTGGCGCTGGCAGCCGCCGAGGGCATCGCCGGGCTGGAAAACGCGGCGCTGTTCAGCGTTGGAAGCGATGGGACCGACGGCCCTACGGACGCCGCAGGCGGCTTTGTGGACGGCACAACCCGCCGTCAGCTCATGGAGCAGGGGATTCACATTGAACAGGTGCTCCAGGACAACGACGCCTATCATGCGCTTCAGCGCACCGGCGGCCTGATTTTCACCGGCCCCACTGGTACAAACGTGAACGACGTTGCCGTCGGGCTTTTGGCGCTTCCGGGGGAGGAAGAGATGCGTTAGTCTCAGCAGGGTAAGAAGAAACTCGGCGATACGGGGAGAAGGAGAAGGTTCACCCGTGTCTCCGCTTCACCATTCCCGATCTGATTGGATTGCTCGTCAGTCCATTGCGGGTCGGCCGTTCCCAACTGGCTGGCCCGCATTGAAATGTAAATATTACGTTTTTGTGAAAGACAATCCGGCAGTTTCAAACGTAAAATGAAAAAGCATCAGAATAGGGATGTTTTTTCAAAAAAAGTTTGATTTTTCAAAATATTACGAAAATATTTCAAAATAGTGTTAAAAATGTAATAATATATTTTTACAAAGCAACGACTTTTTTGCAAAAATATGTTATGATTGTAATGCAAAACATTCGCCGCGCAGGGTTTGTTCTTTTCCCTGCGGGAAATCCGGTTTGCGAAAGGAGAGGCTTCGGATGAAAAAGACGCTTGCGTTCCTGTGCATTGTCGTGATTATTGCGACGACGCTGCTGCCGCTGATCGCGCTGGCGGATACACGCTATGTGTATACGAAAGACGGAAAGACCCTGAATCTGCGGAGTACGCCCAAGAGCAATACCGGCAATAAAATCGGCAACATTCCCTACGGCACGAAGATCATCGTTCGGAAATATCTGGACGACGGATGGGCCTACGTGAAGTACGGAAAGCGCTTCGGCTACGTGATGAGCAAGTATCTGTGGGAAGTGAAACCGCTGCCCAAGAAGGTTCGGACGACCAAACGGTAATCCGGCTGAAACCATCCGGCAGGAAGCTCGCCACAAAAACCCGGCTGACCAATCGATCAGCCGGGTTTTTGGCATATTTTAGAAAACCGTCACACCCGGGTAAAATGGGGAATATCGGCAAGCGTTACGGGCAGCGTAATGGCGCGGCCCCCTTCCCAGATATGGCCCTTCCAGTCCTGCCAGCGTCCTTTGGGCAGGAAAACGGTCTTTTCCTTCGCGCCCCGTTCCAGAACGGGCGCTGCCAGCAGATCGTCGCCCAGCATGAACTGGGTATCCACGCTTTCAAAACCTTCGCCGGGGAAAACGTAAGCCATGGAACGGGTCACAGGCTCGCCGGTCTGGGCGGCATGCTGAGCCAGCGCGTAGCACTTTTCCCCCAGCGAGGCATGGAGCTTCAACGCATCCACCACCAGCGCGGCGTTGGCTTCCGTCAGTACCCGCCACGGAGAGACAGACATCTGCATCATCCCCATGAAGGCGTTGGCCTGCGCCCAGCGGACGAAAAGCTCTTCGTCCATCTTCTGACCCTTGTCAAAGCAGCCGATGATGCCGCCGCCCACCATATCCGGGCAGCAATAGGCATAGCCCAGCAGCCCCTGAAGCAGGGTGTGGGGGATGAGCGTGTTCAAACCGTAGCTGTCCCAGCTGTGATACTTGTCGTGAAGCCGGGCGACGATGGGCTGACCGCCGAATTTCCACGCAGCCCGGAATTCGTTGAGGGAATACTGCACGCCGATCCCGTTGAACACGGCGGTCTGCTCCCGGGCCAGCATGGGCATGTGGGACTGGTCGTCATCCTGATAAAAATACACATCCCCCGCGTCAAACTTGAAGCCGTCCACGCCGTAGCATTCCATCAGGCGGCGCAGCTCGCCGTGATACCAGCGGGAAGCCTCGGGGTTGGTCAGATCCAGTACGGCGGTGAAGCCCGTCCACCATTCCCGGATGGCGATCCTGCCGTCTTTATCCCGGAGCAGATAGCCCCTGTCCCGCAGCGGATAATAATGGGGGCCGGCGCAGGCCACATTGGGCGTGACCCAGAGCATGACGGCAAAGCCCATCTGATGGAGATCGTAGATCAGGCGGGCGGGATCGGGAATTTTGGTTTTGTTGAACTCGAAAATACCATAATCCTGCTGCCAGCCCTCGTCGATCATCAGGATACCGGCGGGAAGGCCGTGTTCCAGAATGCCCCTGGCATAGCGGAGGATGTTGTCCGTGGTCTGATCGGTGCCCAGCTCGATCCAGGTATTATACTGGGGCTGGGTGAAGAAACGCCGGTCCGGCAGCGCTCCGGTGAAGGGAAAATGAGCGTCGCAGGCAGCCAGATAGGCCCCTTTCAGATCGCCATGCCCCTCGCTGAGGGCAATTTCGCCCAGCCCCTCGCAGGTCATAACGCCGTTTTCCGCCCGCAGGGTATAGGGACGCTCGCTCCAGAGATAACGCCCTTTGGAAGAAACGTACAGGGGCGCAAACTGATCGTTTTCCCGGCCATGGAAGGGGTCCATCAGCACGCAGCTTTTTTCGGTAAGGGGCATCTGGTGGCCCTGATTGACGCATCCGCCCCACCAGCTTTCGCCGGGAAGCATGGAGAAGGTCTGAGTCATGGAAAATCCTCCTTTGCAGAAACAATGGAATCGCAGATCGTTGGACTAAGGGAAGACTATCATGAACGGAAACCAGTGTCAATGAACAGAATAGGGAAAAACACTCCCTTTTTTCGGACAGAATGAAAAAAGAAGAACCGGCCTGCTCAAATCACCGGAAAACAGCCGGAAAGGCTGCGGCTCGACACTGCCCAAATACTTCACTTCCCGGACAAGAGGGAAGAAATGGACAAAAAAACCGTATTTTGTCCATTTAGTAGCTGCTTTGTACATTGACGTTCCGGGAAAAAGCATGCTATGGTTTTGGCACAAAAGCAGCCGTTCCCTTTCAGACATATGAAATGGGGAAGGCCGGAGGGAGGAAAACACTTTGAGCCAGACAGCCCTGTCCATGGCCGCGCAGAAGCGCGCCCATCTCTGGCGAAGGATGGTCGCGCGAAAATACTGCTATCTGATGCTGATTCCAGTGGCCGCTTACTTCATTATCTTTTGCTATGTGCCCATGTACGGGCTGCTGATCTCCTTTCAGAACTATAAGGTCTTTAAGGGCATCTGGGGCAGTGAGTGGGTCGGCCTGCAGAACTTCCGGGATTTTATCAACGGCAGGCAGTTCTGGCCTGTGATCGGCAATACGCTGATTCTGAATCTGGAATCCCTCTGCTTTACGTTTACCATGCCGATTCTGTTTGCCCTGCTGCTCAATGAGCTGCGCAGCGCCCGCTTCTGTAAAACGATCCAGACGATTACCTATATGCCTCACTTCATTTCTACCGTCGTGGTGGTCAGCATGATGCAGATGCTTCTTTCGCCCACTAACGGCATTGTGAATCAGCTGATTATGAAGGCGGGCAACAAACCGATCTATTTCATGAACAAGGCGGAATTCTTCCGGCCCCTGTCCATCGCCTCCGGCGTATGGCAGGATACGGGCTGGAGTTCCATCATTTATCTGGCTGCCATTGCCGGGATTGACCCGGTATACTACGAGGCGGCTACCATTGACGGAGCCACCTGGTGGCAGAAGATCGTAAAGATCACCCTGCCTTGTATCCGCACGACCATTTTGATTATGCTCATTCTGCGCATGGGACAAATGCTGAACTCCAACTTTGAAAAGGTCATGCTGATGCAGACCTCCGGCAATAAAAGCGTTTCTCAGCTTCTTAGTACCTATGTTTACGAACGGGGCGTACTGAACAGCGATTTCGGTTACGCCACGGCTGTCAGCCTGTTCAACTCGCTCGTCAGCCTGCTGCTGGTGGGCCTGGCCAACTTCAGCTCCCGCAAGCTGGCCGGTGAATCCCTTTGGTGAGGTGCAAACCGATGAATCGAAAATACGAGTCCGTCAGCGAAAGGGTGGCCCACGCGCTGATTGTCCTGTTCCTGCTCCTGTTTGCCGCCTGTATCGTGCTGCCCTTCCTTAATATTATCGCTGTTTCCTTCAGCGGAAAACAGGCCGTTATTTCCGGCAAGGTCACGGTCTGGCCGGTGGATTTCAACTGGGCTTCCTACGGGAAGGTCGTCACCAACGATTATTTCTTCCGGGCCTATGGAAATACGCTGTTCGTGGTAGTGGTGGGCACCGTGCTTTCCATGGTGCTGACGCTGATGGCGGCTTTTATCATCTCCCGCCGCGATCTTCCGGGTCGGAAGCTGATCACCTTTCTGATCACGCTGACTATGTGGTTCTCCGGCGGCATGATTCCGCTGTTTCTGGTCATTCGGAAGATCGGCCTGTACGACAGCCTGTTCGCGCTGATCCTCCCCTCGGCCATCAGCGCCTATAACGTGATCGTTCTGCGCAGCTTTTTCGATACGCTGCCCCCTTCGTTGGAGGAGAGCGCCCAGCTGGACGGCGCTAACGACCTGATCGTACTTTTCCGGATTCTGGTGCCCCTGTCGCTTCCTTCTATCGCAACGGTAACGCTCTGGGTGGCCGTGGCATACTGGAACGCCTATACGCCTGCTCTTTTGTACCTTTCCACCCGTTCCAAGTTCACCCTTCAGCTGGTGCTGCGGGATATTGTGTTTACCAATACCATGGCGCAATACATGAGCGATACCACCGAGGTGGTGTCCGAATCCCTTATTTACGCCAACATCATTCTGACCATGCTGCCTATCATGATGCTCTATCCCTTCCTGCAAAAGTATTTCGTCAAGGGCGTGATGATCGGGGCCGTCAAGGGCTGAAAAAGCTGTACGCATGGCGGAGCGGCCCGGGCTTTTTCTCTTGCTAGCGGGGAGAAAAACCGGAGCCTTCCATCCGTCAGTGCGGCTTGAATAGAAAACATGAACCCCATCAAAATTCAAGGAGGTTTCCCCATGAAAACCAGATTTCTGGCTCTGCTGGTTGCGCTGATGATGATGCTCAGCCTGTCCTGCGCTTCTGCCGAGGCGCTTCGTTCCCTGCCGGAAGAGCAGACCATTACCATCGCCATTCTGGAAGGCGTGAACTCCAACAAGGAAAACAACCTGGTGGAACGCACCCTGCAGGAACGCCTGAACGTGAAGCTGGAGTACACCTACGTGCCTTCCGCCAGCTTTGACGAGAAGATCAACACCGTTCTGGCCAGCGGTGAGCTGCCGGACATCGTGTGCTTCCTGTGGAAGAACACCGTTCCCGTCTCCTGGGTGGAGCAGGGCGCCGTGCTGCGGCTGGACGATCCTGAGAACAATCTGCTGGAAAAATACGCCCCCAACTATTCCAGCCTCATCACCGAGGACTTGAAGCCCTATGCCGTGGATTACGACGGCGGCATCTACTCCGTCAAGACGCTGGTGGACTTCAAGTACCAGAACTCCATCATGCTCCGCTCCGACTGGCTGGAAAATCTGGGCCTGGATGTGCCCAAGACCATGGACGAATTCGTGGAAGTGCTCCGTCACTTCAAGAACGATGACCCCAACCAGAACGGCATGCAGGATGAGATTCCCTACATGGGCCTGAACGGCGATCTGGCTCCCTTCTATAATGCTTTCGGCATCAGCGTACTGAATAACACCTATCCCTATGTGGAGGTGGACGGAAAGCTGATTCCCCGGTATGAGCATCCTGAATTCAAAAACTGTGTGGACCTGCTGCGGCAGATGTATTCCGAAGGCCTGATCGACGCTGAGTACACCATCCGCGATATTCCGTCCCGCGATGAACTGGTTTCCACCGACAAGGTGGGCATGGTCGCCGCTACCGGCAACGAATCCACCAAGCTGACCAAGTCTCTCCGGGCGAACGGCTTTGAAAAAGCGCTGCTGAATCCCGTGGCTCCCATTGAGGGCGTGGGCGGACAGCACATCGCGGGCCGTTTCCCCACCAACACCTCCGTGGCCATTACCTCCACCGCCAAGGATCCCGAAGCCTGCCTGATGGTTCTGGATTATCTCTTCTCCGAAGAAGGCCGGACACTGACCAACTTCGGCGTGGAGGGCGAAACCTTTGAGTACGTCAACGGCGAACCCCGCCTGATCGAGCCCTACTGCACCAGCTGGGAGCAGGCTCGCGGCGTGGGCATTGCCAAGGGCACCTGGGCCGAGTTCTGGTCCGGCGAAAACTTCCTGCAGATCACCTTCCAGGGCAAGACGCTGGAAGACCTTGACGAAGTAGACGCGCTGGCTTATCATGCCTATGTGGATACCGACGAATTCGCCTACAGCATGCTGCCAGGCTCCATCTTCGATACCGAGACCAACCGCAAGATCAGCGCGGACATCTGGTCGCCCCTGCAGGACGAAATCAACAACTACATCATGGGCGTTTCCGAATGGGATTCCTTCGAGAGCCTGTACAAGGAACTGAAGGAATACGGTCTGGATAAGATCACCGAAGAAGTGAACGCCAACTATGACGCCCTGAAGTAAACCGTTCCCACATTCCCGTTCCGGGGAGAACCCTTCTCTCCCCGGAACCTTTCCGCAGAGCCGAGAAGGAGACGTGGCCCGTGAAAAGAAAACAAAAACGGCAAAGCTACCGAAATCGTCTGGTCAGCACTATGGTTGTGCTGATCGTTTTGGCCGTTTTGACGGCGGTTTTGGCCACCGCTTTTTCGCTGACCCATACCTTCGCGCCTCAGCTGGACAGTCTGCGCAGCCAGATTGCCGAGCAGGATGTAGAAAACCTGCGCAATCAGCTGACGGGCGTCACCGGCTCCATGACCAATCTGGGTTCCTCTCAGGAGGTAAAAGCCCTGCTTTCCGATCGTACCGACACTTCCTCCCGGACGGAGGCCATACTGAAGGTCAGCCAGCGCATCAACAGCATTTTCTGCAGCTCGGATAAGATCAAGCAGCTGTTTGTCTATGTGGAAGGAATGGATAAAATCATTTCCGTGGGCAGCGAGGATGCGCTGACCTATCTGCGCTACCGCATTTCCGGCGACTGGAAAAGCGCTGAAGCCCTGCAGGAGCGGATCTGCGGGGCCGCAAAGCTGAGCTATCGGCCCTGCCCGGACGCCGTAGTGGGGGAGAACCGGGTGCTGGAAATTCTGCCGATTCCGTTGGGAAGCGTCAAACCGCAGGCTTATGTCTGCTCGGTGATTGAGCCGGGCATGGAGCGCTTTCGGGAAGACTTAACGGATATCAAGCTCCTTTGCAGCGGCGAACAGCTGCTCAGCGCCGTGGGCATTGCCGACGGAAACCGCCTGACAGACGAAGAAGTGCGCCGTCTTGTGGAAGGCGCTCCGGATACCGTCCATCTTTTCGGCGAGGAGTATCACGTGCGGAAAATGCCCCTGCCTTTCGGAAATCTGTATTATATTTATCTGACCTCCGACGCGCTGTTCCGGCGGCCCATGCATCAGGCCTATCTGCTTTCGTTTGCCAGCTGCGCCGTTTTCTCCCTGCTGGCCGCGCTGTTGGCCATGACCTGTTCCCATAAGCTGTATTCCCCGGTGGGAACCATGATTAACGCGCTGGTGGCGCAGGGCAGACTGGCGGAAGGAAAAAATTATAACGAGCTGGCGGCGATCAGCTCGCTGGTGGACAGACTGCTGGAGGATAATCACGAGCTGAACCGTACGCTGGACGCCCTGACTCCCATGCTGGACGATCTGATTTTCTATCAGACCCTGCACCATCCGGAAGGCGCGGAGGGCCTGCAATGGCTACAGGCGTTTGAAAACAGCTTTTTGCAGCTGGTGGAGCTTCGCTTTTCCCAACGTCAGCCGGACGGGGCGCTTCAGGAAAAAATGCTGAATTGTCTTGCCCAGAACGTTCAGAACGAGCTGAAGCCTCTCTTCTGCGTCCGAGCCGCGCTGATGGATAACGCCGTCTTTCTGATGGTTTCCCACGATATGCCGCCGGAAGGATTTCGGCTGAAAACGGCCATCGCGCTGGATAAAACCATGCAGCGTATGATCTCCATGTTCGGCACACCGGTATTGTATACCGTTTCGCAGGCGTTTCCCCGTCAGCAGGAGCCCCGTGAAAACGCCGTTGCGCTGCAGCAGATGGCGGTGCAGTGCGAAAAGATGTTCCAGCAGGGCTTTCTGCAAAGCCAGCCCTCCGGCGGAATCTGGTTCGTGGCCGCTCCATTGCAGAAAAAAGAGGGATGCGTGGAATTCATCCCGGCCTCGCTGGAAAACCGTTTGATTTCCCTGATTGGCAGCGGCAAGGCAGAGGATGCGTGGAACGAGCTTTTGCAGTTTCTGAACGATCAGCTCTACAATCATAGCATTTCCTTCGAAGGCATTTGGAAGCTGCTCACCGGCAGTCTGGACCTTCTGTTCAAGGCCTGCGCCGCCGCCCATCTGGAGGCGGAGCCGCTTTTGGGCAGCTATCAGGAAAACTGCCGAAATCTGCGCGGAATGCTGACTTTTTCGGATGCCGTCTGTACGCTGCACGGCCTGTTTGAAAAAATCGCCGCCGCCCAGCAGGAACGCACCCAGGGACTTCCGGTCAGCCAGACGGCACTGGATGAATACATTGACCAGCACTGGCTTCAGGAAATCAGCCTGAGCGTAGCCGCCGAACATTGGATGCTTTCCGAGGGTTACTTCTCCGAGGTGGTCAAACGGCTTACCGGACGGAATTATCCCGACTATCTCAACGGCCGCCGGGTGCAGCGCGCCATGGAAATGATGAACGACCGTCAGCTGACCATTACGGAAATTGCGGAGCGGGCCGGCTTCAATAATTACAAGACCTTCTCCCGCTGCTTCAGAAAATACTATCACGTTTCTCCCAGCGATTACCGCAAGACCATGGGCGCGGACGAACACGCGCCTACCTGAACGAAATGCGCTTCAGCCAAAACGCATTCAAAGGAGAAAAGCGACGATGAATATCACATTTGATTCAAAATACCGGTTTTTCCACCTGTCCACGCCGGAAATGTCCTACGCCTTCGGCATTGCAGCCGACGGCCGCCTGCGTCATCTGTACTGGGGCCCGGC
>CAKUCE010000038.1 GCA_934643535.1 uncultured Clostridia bacterium
TCGCCGATTTCGCCGGTGAAGCGGCTCATGTACCAGAAGGGCATGATGACGCAGGCGATCTTGTTGTTGGCGATATAAGCCTTGCCTTCTTCGGTATCAGGCTGTCCGCCGGGGCAGGTCTCGCAGATGCCGGCTTCCAGCCAGGACTTCTGCATGTCCACCAGCTTCGCCACTTCGGGAGTGTCCACGAAGGCATTTTCGCCATCCTGCCAATCCGCGCCCTGCTGGGCCAGCATCAGGCTGGCGACCCACTGGGTGCTGGTTTCCACGGTGCCCATCCAGGCGTCCGGCACAGCGGCCTTCAGCTTTTTGCCAGCCTCCAGCCAGTCGTTCCAGGTCTTGATCTCCTTGTAGTCCACACCGGCGGAAGCCAGCAGTTCCACATCGTAGAAGGCGACCATCGCGCCAACGTGAGTGGGAGCGCCGTAATACTTGCCGTCCTTGGCATAGATTTCGAAACGGGCCTTGACCAGATCAGGCATATAATCCTGCATGTAAGGGGTCAGATCGGTCAGCTTGTCGCTGAAGGTCAGCACGTTGGGGAACTGGCCCAGCTCCACATCGCACAGATCGGGCGCGCCTTCGTCGGCCTGCAGGGCGATCTTGTACTTATTGTGCATATCGTCGTAGCCGATGGTGGTCACCTGCAGGTCGATCTGCCGGTCGGGGTTCTGCTCGTTCCACAGCTTCGCCATGCTCTCGTAGAACTCCTGATGCTGCGCGATGAAGGTCCACATCGTCAGCGTGGTGGCTTCGGCGCTGGCAACGCCGGCCAGACCGAGGATCATACACAGTGCGAGGATAGTAGCAATGATTTTTTTCATGGGTATACCCTCCTTCTTATTTTTGAGAAGCTGCGAACGCTTCTTCAAATCAACGTCAGTGACATGGAGCAGCGATAAAACAGAAACGATGTCCGAAGCATTACCGTTAACATTAACGATAATGTTCTTTCTGTTATTATCATAGCATGTATCGTTTCACTTGTCAAGCCCCAAAATTGACAAATCATGAGTGCTATGCTAAAATGCCTACCGTCATTCATTTACCTGTCAAGGAGGGAATTTTCCATGCCGACCGTTCCCGGAAAGCGCGTAACGCTGCAGGACGTGGCCCGCGCCACCGGCTATACCGCCAACACCGTATCCCGGGCGCTGAAAAACAAATCCGACATTTCTGCCGAGACTTGCCGGAAGATTCAGAACGCCGCCCGGGAAATGGGCTATGTCCGCAACGAAATGGCCGGTTCTCTCCGTTCCGGGCAGACGAAAACCCTGGGGGTGATCGTCGGCGGGATGTCCAACCCATACTATGGCCGTATGACGGATGATATTCAGGACGCAGCCACAGAAGAAGGCTATTCCCTGCTGATTTTCTGTTCCCGGGACGACCCGGAACTGGAATACAGACTGATGGAGACCGCCATCAGCCGTCAGGTGGACGGGATCCTGCTGTTCCCCTGCCGCGGCTCCCAGTCCACCATCGACCGGCTGAAAGCAGTCGGAATCCCCTATGTGCTTATGGCCCGCTATCTGAGAGAGGGACAGGACGACTGCGTGATCTGCGACGAAGAAAAGGGGGCTTATCTGGCGACGAAGCATCTGCTTGAAGCCGGCCGCCATCCTGCTTTTCTCAACAGCTATGATGTGGTTTTCAGCAGCGAGCAGCGGCGCGCCGGGTTCCTGCGTGCCTGCAGCGAGGCCGGGCTTTCTTCGAAGCAGTGTCCCGTCGCCGTCTGCCCGGACGACGAATCCATCCGCAGGCAGCTGCTGAAATGGCAGGCGCAGGGCATCGACGGTCTGTTCGTTTTCTGCGATATGGAGGCGTGGAACGCCCGCCTGCTGATGAAGGAGCTTGGCTGGAAGGTTCCCAGAGATTGCGCGCTTGTCGGCTTTGACAACATTCAGGGCACATGGCGGCTGCCTTCTCCCCTTTGCAGCGTGGATTACAACACCCGCGATATGGTCAAAAGCAGTATGGATCTTCTGATGAGACGAATTAAAGGTGACCATTCCGCTCCGAAGACCATTCTTTTTGAGCCCCGAATCATCTGCCGGGGAAGCTGTGGTCGGCCTACTCAAGAGGAGCATTTTTGAAAAACGCCGTTTCAAACCGAACACCGGCGGGTTCGCGATGAACTCCGCCGGTGTTTTTTCAGGTTCTTCCTATTTCTGCTGACCGTAATATGCGTTCGGGCCGTGCTTGCGCATAAAATGCTTATTGAGTACATACTGAGGAGCCGGTTCGGCGTCCGGGGTGATCTGCGTCGTATAGACCGCCATTTTGGCTACTTCTTCCAATACGACGGCGTGGTAGACCGCCTGAGCCGCATCCCTGCCCCACGTAAAAGGACCGTGATTGCGGCAGATCGCTCCGGGCACATGAACGGGATCCAGTTCTCGCTGCCGGAAAGTCTCCACGATTACCAGACCGGTGTTGCGCTCATAGTCCTCCTCTACCTCCTGCTCCGTCAGGCTGCGGCAGCAGGGAACAGGGCCGTAAAAGTAGTCCGCGTGAGTCGTTCCATAGGCCGGAATATCCCGTCCCGCCTGCGCCCAGCCAACGGCATAGGAGCTGTGCGTATGAACGATACCGCCGATCTCCGGGAACGCTTTGTACAGTTCCAGATGGGTTCTGGTATCCGATGAGGGATTCAGCTTGCCGTCCACTACGTTGCCGTCCAGATCCAGCACGACCAGATCCTCAGGGGTCAGTTCATCGTAGGATACGCCGGAGGGCTTGATAACGACCAGTCCTCTTTCCCGGTCGATGCCGGACACATTGCCCCATGTATAGGTTACCAGTCCCCGACGGGGAAGTTCCATATTGGCTTCATAAACCGCATGTTTCAGCTTTTTCAGCATGAATGATCCCTTCTTTCTGACTGCATGGAAAATGACAAAAAACCATCAGATCTTCAGCTCCGTGACGGCAGCCTTTTCGGCGGCGAGTCCCTCTTCAAAACGGTGCGCATAGGCTGCAAAGCCCTTCACGTCCTCCGGGTCCGGCTCGATGGTCACACTGTCGGAGCCGGCAAAGACGTGGTGGGCAAGGTAGCTTTCCAGCGTCTCGTCCTTATCGCGGCGCACCCGATAGGCGGCCAGCAGCGCCATTCCCCAGGGGCCACCTTCCCCCGCGGTTTCCATGACGGAAACCGGCGTATTCAGCGCCCCGGCCAGCAGCCTCTGAGCAGTCCCGGGAGTTTTGAAGAAGCCGCCGTGACCCAGCAGGGAATCCATGCGCACGTTTTCTCCGGCCAGAATATCCATTCCAAGTTTCAGCGTCACCATAGCGCCGTAAACCAGCGAACGGGCACAGTTGGCAAAGCTGAAAGAAGCGTCCGGCAGACGGACCATCATGGGGCGGCCTTCCTCCATGCCGGTGATCGGCTCGCCGGAAAGATAGCTGTAGTGCAGCACCCCGCCGCAATCGGCTTCGCCCTTCATGGCGGCGTTGAACAGGGTGGTGTACACGTCGCCCTTCTTGAGCTCCAGGCCCGCAGCGCCCGCAAAGCCGTAGAGCATATCCGCCCAGGCGTTGATGTCGCTGGTGCAGTTGTTGCAGTGAACCATGGCCACCGGCTTGCCGGAGGGCGTCGTGACCATGTCGATCTCCGGATATACCCTGCTCAGGGGCTTTTCCAGTACGATCATGGCGAACACGGACGTGCCTGCGGATACATTGCCCGTTCGAACGGCCACGCTGTTGGTAGCGGCCATTCCCGTTCCCGCGTCGCCTTCCGGCGGGCAGAGCGGGATCCCCGATTCCAGACTGCCGGAAGGATCCAGCAGCTTTGCGCCCTCTTCCGTCAGCGAGCCTGCATCCTCGCCCGCGTTCAGCACCTGAGGAAGGACGTCCCGCAGCTTCCATCCAAAATGCAGAGGAGCGATCTTTTCGTCGAAGGCGTCCGCCATGCGGCGGTCGTAATCCAACGTCTCGCTGTCAATGGGGAACATGCCGGAAGCGTCTCCAACGCCCAGCACCTTGCGGCCCGTCAGCTTCCAGTGAACATAACCGGCCAGCGTTGTCAGGAAGGCAACGTTTTTTACGTGTTCTTCTTTATTCAGAATCGCCTGATACAGATGGGCGATGCTCCAGCGCTGAGGCACGTTGAACTGGAACAGCTCCGTCAGTTCTTCAGCCGCCCGGGCCGTCATGGTGTTGCGCCATGTGCGGAAGGGAGTCAGCAGCGCACCCTGCGCGTCAAAAGGAAGATAGCCGTGCATCATGGCGGAAATGCCGATGCCGGAAAGGCGGGTCAGTTCCACGCCATACTGTGCTTTCACATTGGCGCGCAGGTCGGCGAAAGCGTCCTGAACGCCCTGCCATACATCCTCCATATGGTACGTCCACACGCCGTTCTCCAGGCGGTTTTCCCAGTCGTGAACGCCCATGGCCACCGGGGCGTGGGAAGAATCGATCAAAACCGCCTTGATCCGCGTAGACCCCAGTTCAATTCCCAGGCAGCACTCGCCGCAGCAGATACCCTCTTTCGTCATTGTTCATATCCTCCCGTGTGGTTGTCATTCGGTTTTGTAAGAACATTCTCTATCCTTCCCGTTATTTCCTGCCTGACGACAAAAAACGTTTTTAAGCGCAACTTGCAGGTTGGTTCTTGCCGAAAAAACGCGGCTGTGCTATACTGACGCGCGATGGTGCTTCTTCGGGTAAGGAAAGGATGATTTGGGTGAAGCCCTCTTTTTTTGTCAAAGATAAGGATTTTTACAAAACGCTGGTGCGTCTGTCGCTGCCTGCCGCGCTCCAGTCGCTAATCTCCCTGTTGGTGCTGATGGCGGACAACGTGATGGTTTCCCGTTTCCACGCCGAAGCGCTGGCCCCGGTCTCGCAGGCCAACAGCGTCAGCACTTTTGTCACGGCGGCGCTGTCCGGGCTTGGCGGCGGTGCGATGGTGCTGATTTCCCAGTATTGGGGCAAGCGGGACACGGAATCGGTCAAGCGTGTCTTTGCCGTAACGTTTTCCGTCTGTCTGCTGTTTGCGGCTGTAATCGTATCCGTCATTGAGCTGTTCCCCCATGCGGTCATTTCCGTAGTACTGGATCGGCAGGAGGCAGAGCTGACCCCCATCGCCATTTCCTACCTGCGCATCGCCTGTCTGGCTTATCTGCCGCTGGCGGTGACCAGCGCGCTGACCGGCAGCCTGAAGGGCGTGGAAGTGGTCAAAATGACGCTGTACGCCGCTGTCATATCTCTTTTGTCCAATGTCTGCCTGAATGCGGTGCTGATCTTCGGTCTGTTTGGTCTGCCTGCGCTGGGCGTACAGGGAGCGGCCATTGCCACGGTAGCGGCCCGCGTCATCGAGCTGGCCGTGGTATGGACGTACTGCTTCTGGGTACAGAAAGCCATTGCGATCCATCCGAAGGAACTGTTCAGGCACGAAGGCTGGGCCTGGCGGGATTATGCCAGGTTCGGTCTGCCGGTGGGCCTGACCGACGCGCAATGGGCGCTGGTAGGTCTTTTGAAAATAGCCATCATCGGCTATCTGGGCAAAACCATGATGAGCGCCATGAATATCACCGACACCATGATCAACCTGGGCACCATGTTCACCTTTGCGCTGGCAGGCGGGGCCTGCGTTCTGGTCGGCAAGGCTGTCGGCGCCGGAGATTACGCCCGGGCACGTCAGTATTCCCAGACGATCCAAGTGCTGTTCGCCTGTGTGGGCGTAGTCATGTGCACCATCGTGTTCTGCCTGCGCAAGCCTTTTATTTCCCTTTATGGACAGGAGCAGGACGTAGTGACGCTGGCCTCGCAGATGATCGCCATCGGCGCGGTGACGCTGCTGGGCACCACCTATCACGCCTCCTGCTTTGTGGGCATCAACCGTGGCGCGGGCGACAGCCGTTTCGTCATGACGGTCGATATGATCTGCGGCTGGCTGGTAGTGCTGCCGCTGACGTGGCTGGCCGCGTTTGTATGGAAATTGCCGCTGCCGCTGGTTTTCCTGTGTACCCGTATCGACCAGTGTTTCAAATGGATCATCGCTATGGTGCGGCTCCGGGGGAACCGCTGGATCAAGAATGTGACCCGGCCTTAATCCACAAGTGCAAAATATGTCCACAAACTGAGCTATGAATGACTTGCGTCTTCATAGCTCGTTTTGTATAATGACCATGAAT
This sequence comes from uncultured Clostridia bacterium, assembly GCA_934643535.1. Taxonomy (GTDB): domain Bacteria; phylum Bacillota; class Clostridia; order Christensenellales; family Aristaeellaceae; genus Limiplasma. Next base: position 6,138 of record CAKUCE010000038.1, read on the forward strand.
GGAAAAGAGGGACATTTCAATACACCAAAGCATTTGAAAGCCCCCGCATTCAAAGCATACAGGAGGTGCAGACCTTGATTCGTGTAACGGTATACAACGAAGGTCTTCATGAAAAAACGTCCGACTCGGTTCGTGCTGTCTATCCCGAAGGGATCCACGGCGCGCTGAAAAAAGGACTGGAAAGCGACGAGATCAGCGTTCGCACGGTCACACTGGACGATCTTCCCGACGGTCTGAGCCAGCAGGTGTTGGACGAGACCGACGTGCTGATCTGGTGGGGCCATATGGCGCATGAAAAAGTGCCTGACGAAGTGGTGGATCGGGTGCAGCAGTCCGTGCTGAAGGGCATGGGTGCGATCTTCCTTCATTCCGGCCATCACTCCAAACCTTTCCGCCGCCTGATGGGTACTACCTGCAATCTGACCTGGCGGGAGGATTCCGAGCGTGAACTGGTATGGGTCTGCAACCCGTCCCACCCCATCGCGCAGGGCATCGGCCGCTTCATCAAGATCGACCACGTGGAAACCTACGGCGAGCCCTTCGACATTCCCGAACCCGATCAGCTGGTCTTCATTGGCAATTATGAGGGCGGCGAAGTGTTCCGCTCCGGCTGCTGCTTCTTCCGCGGCAACGGACGGATTTTCTACTTCCAGCCCGGCCATGAAGAATTCCCGATCTATTATCAGCCGGAAATCCTTCAGGTCATCCGCAATGCGATCCATTGGGCTGCTCCCATTCGCCGCGTAGACGCGCTCGAATGTCCGCACGTAAAGAAACCACTTGAAAACGACTAAAGGGAGGAAACAGACATGGCTCTTGATATGAACAACTTCAGCACCGACATGACGGAAAAAGAAGCCGTTTACAGCGATAAGAAACTGCGCATCGGCATCATCGGCACCGGCGGAATCGCTCACAGCCACATCCGTGCCTATCAGCATCAGCCCGACGTGGAGATCGTGGCCGCCTGCGACCTGATCCCCGGCAAGGCTGACAAATTCCTGAAGGAATACAACGTGGAAGCCCCCACCTTCGAGGACTACAAGCAGATGATCGACACCGTGCCCATGGACGCCGTCAGCGTCTGCGTGTATAACCGCAATCACGCCGTGTGCACCATCTACGCCCTGGAGCATGGCCTGAACGTGCTGCTGGAGAAGCCCATGACCGTCACGCTGGACGAGGCCGTGGCGATCTGCAAGGCTGAAAAGAAGAGCGGCAAGATCGTGTCCGTCGGCTTCCAGCCCCGTCTGGACGCCAATATGAAGATGATCAAGAAGATTGTCGAGTCCGGCGAACTGGGCCGCGTGTACTACATCCAGACCGGCGGCGGCCGCCGCCACGGCATCCCCGTCAGCTGGTCCGAGACCTTCATTGAGAACGACAAGGCCGGCATCGGCGCCGTGGGCGACATCGGCTGCTACGCGCTGGATATGGTGCTGAACGCCATCGGCTACCCCAAGCCTCTGACCGTCACCGGCCGCGCCAGCGATTTCGGCGGCAAGACTCCCGAGGCTTATGCCGCCGTCGGCAAGCCCGAGTGCGCCAAGAAGTTCTCCGTGGATGATTTTGCCTCCGCTTACATCCGTCTGGACGGCGATGTGATCGTGGACTTCCGCATTTCCTGGTATATGCATATGGACACCACTGGCGACACCCTGATTCTGGGCACCAAGGGCGGCCTGCGCATTCCTTCCACCGAATGCTGGAACGGCAGCTTCGACAAGCCCATGACCCTGTATCGTGACGTGGCCGGTTCTCCCGTGGAGACCACCATTCCGCTGATCGAGGACAAGAGCGACCTGTGGGACAAGAAGATCCGTTCCTTCCTAGACGCCATCATCACCGGCGGCAAGGCTCCCGTGCCCACCAGCCAGATTCTCTACAATCAGGCTATCATCGACGGCATCTTCAAGTCCAACGAGATCGGCCACGAAGTGGAGATCAACATTCCCGAAATCTGACCGCCCTGTAAAAAGGAGAAATCGCTATGAATTTTCCCATTGGTCTGCAGCTCTATTCCGTCCGCGAGGACCTGGAAAACGATTTTGAAGGAACGCTGCGCAAGGTAAAGGCGCTGGGGTATGACACCGTTGAATTCGCCGGTCTGTACGGTCATTCCGCTGAGGAAGTCCGGAGCCTGTGCAAGGAGATCGGCCTCATTCCCCTGTCCGCTCACGTCCCCTTTGTGGATATGATGAACGATCCCGACGGCGTGCTGAAGGTGTATGCCGACATCGGCTGCAAGTTCGTCGTGATCCCCTACCTGACCGAGGAATACCGCCCCGGCCAGCCCAAGTTCCAGGAAGTCATCGACGGCGCGAAGCTGCTGGGCAAAAAGGCGAAGGAACTGGGAATGCAGCTGTGCTACCACAACCACGACTTCGAATTTGTGAAGCTGAACGGCGAATACGCGCTGGACATCCTTTATAAGGAAGTTCCCGCCGATATTCTGGAGACCGAAGTGGACACCTGCTGGGTCAATGTGGGCGGGGAAGACCCCAGCGCCTACCTGCGCAAGTATACCGGCCGCGCCCACATCGTCCATCTGAAGGACTTTGCCGGCGAGAAGAGCGAGCATATGTACGCTCTGATCGGCATCGACGACGACAAGAAGGAAGAAGAATCCAACAAGTTTGAATTCCGTCCCGTCGGTTATGGCAAGCAGGACTTCCCCTCCATTCTGGCTGCGGCCAAGGACGCCGGTGCGGAGTGGGTCGTTGTGGAGCAGGATCAGCCCAGCATGGGGAAAACGCCCATGGAATGTGCTGAGATGAGCATCAACTACCTCAAGTCGCTGGCCTGAGCGTCTCTGAGCATCTTTCGGTACTGAATCGGCGTCATGTTCATATGTCGTGCGAAGGCGCGGTTAAAAGAACGGATCGTCGAAAAGCCGGCATCTTCCGAGATGTCGGCTATTTTTTTGTCCGTATCCGCCAGAAGGTCACAGGCCCGGTTGACTCGTAGCAGGTTGACATATTCGCTGAATCCCATGCGCAGCTCCCGGCTCAGCAGCCGTGAAATGTAAAATCGACTCAAATGCAGGTTTTCCGCCACGGTTTCCAACTCCAACGGCCCGGCGGCGTTGCGGCTGCAATATTCCAGAATGCTGTGCAGGGTGGAATTGCCGGTTTCCAGCTTTTTTCGCAGGGAAAGCTGCGGCAGCAGACGGCACATCATCATGGACAGGCTACCGGCAATCATGGTGTCCCGGTATTCCTCTTCCGCCGAAAATGCCTGATGGATATAAGGAAACAAGTCCTGCGCCTCCGCGACCGTATTATGTTCCGGAATATAATCCCGAAAAGTGCCGCTCAGACCGAAAAACAGTTCCGGCCGGACGATCAGAATATAATAATCACCCGGATGACAGGATTCGTAAAAATGGATCTGATTGGGAAAGCTGATAAACACCGAGCCTTTGCGGATGCTTTCACAGTTTCGGTCCGCGTGGGCCATGGCTTCCCCTTCCGCCACATAAATGATCTCGATTTCCTTGTGCAGATGAGGAGCATCGCCCAGAGAATGCGTAAACATCAGCTGGGCCGGAAGGGACTTTTTTTCGTAAAACGCGCTGCGCATCTATGTCGGCTCCCTTGCGTTCAATCTCCGAAACGCCGCTGCGTTTCGCCTTATGATTATAGAAGCAAAACGGATGCTTTGCAAGGCCGGGCGCTCCCCTGTCCGCAGCGCCGGGGGAAAAAGCGCTTTCCCCTTGCCATTATTTTTTCTTGCTGTTACAATGGAAGGGAGGCAAGAAAGAGGAGGATTTTTATGCAGCAGAAGAAAACCGGCTGGCTGCAAAGCTGGTTCGGCGTACAGGACATGACGAAGGGCCGTCCCATGGACAGCCTGATTCGCTTTTCGATCCCCCTGCTGGTGGGCAATGTGGCCCAGCAGCTTTACAATACGGTGGACTCCATCGTAGTCGGTCAATACATTGGCGATACGGCGCTGGCCGCCGTAGGAACTGCCGGGCCGATTCTGAACTTGCTGTTGGTTTTGTTCATGGGGATTTCCACCGGAGCCAGCATTCTCTCGGCCCAGTATTTCGGGGCTCATGACCGGGAGACTCTCAGCCGGGTAGTGGGCGCTTCCATTCTGCTGACCATTGTCAGCGGCGTTCTGATGTCCGTCCTGGGCTATCTTCTTTCCCCATGGCTGATGTCGCTGGTATCTCCGCCTGCCGATGTACTGGAAGGTGCCGTTATTTACCTGCAGATCATCTTCATCGGAATTCTGGGCGGCGCCGCTTACAATATTCTGGCCGGCGTACTGCGCGGTCTGGGCGACAGTCTGATGCCGCTGGTGTCGCTGCTGGTAGCCAGCCTTCTGAATATCGTGCTGGATATTCTGTTTGTCAGCAGGTTTGGCATGGGCATCGCAGGCGTGGCCTGGGCGACGATCATCGCGCAGGCGGTGGCCGGAATCATGTGTCTGGTCCGTCTCTGCCGGATGCGGCAGGTGGTGGACGTTAATCGCCAGACGCTGAGACCCGACTGGTCCATCATTGGACGTCTTTGCTCGCTGGGCGTTCCTGCAGGCATTACGCAGGCAATTTTTTCGCTTTCAGCCATTATCGTCCAGAATCTGACCAATTCCATGGGCACGTCGGTCATTGCCGCCAGCGTGGCCGTCATGCGTGTGGACGGCTTTGCCATGATGCCCAACTTCACCTTCGGCACCGCCGCCACCACCTATGTTGGCCAGAATATCGGCGCCCGCCGGGTGGACCGGATCCGTCAGGGCACAAAGGATCTGATGCTGCTGGCCCTCAGTGTCGCGGCTGTGCTGGTGCTGTGCATTCTTTTGTTCGGCCATAATCTTATCGGCCTGTTCACCTCCACGGAAGACGTGCTGGCCATCGGCCAGCGGGGACTGTGCTGGCTTGCCGTTGGCTATCTGTGCTTCGCGGTCAGTCAGGTGCTGCAGGGTGAAATGCGCGGTGCGGGCGAAACCATGATCCCCATGTGGATCAGCATTATCTCCACCGTGATCCTGCGGATGCCGACGGCTTATCTGCTGGCTTTTCTGACCCGTTCGGATGCATGGCCGCACGGCAATCCCGATATGCTCTATGCTTCCCTGCTACTGGCATGGGTCATGAGTATGCTGATGACCGTTATCGCCTATCGGGCCGGCTGGTGGCGGAGAAAACTGCCGGAGGAGCTGAAAGCAAAACTGTAGCAAAACAGGGATGGAGACGGTCATCCGACCGTTTTCCATCCTTTTTGAATCAGCCGCAGGAATATTGACAAAGAAAGACGGCGTGATAAAATATGAATCGGCAAAAGGAACTTTGCCATGACGGCCCCGAAAAGCGGATGTGCGTTCCTTTTGGGGCCATTCATCAACGATGAGGAGGAATCCATGTGAATGCCATCGGATGGGCAGCGCTGGCTGTGGGCGCTGCGGCGTTTCTGCCCAAGCCTCCCAAACATAACCTGATGAAGCTCCCTTCTTTTCGTGGAGTAGCGGAAGTACGTTCCAGCCTTCCGGGACGAATGCGGCTGTATGTACCCGCCGTTACTCAAAATCCCGTTCAGGCCGGAGAAATGGCTGAAAAACTGGAAAGCACGGGCGTGATTCATCAGGTGAAGGCGGAGCCCCGCACGGGCAGCGTTCTGATCTGCTATGACGAATCCAGAGTGCAGGCTCCCGTAGTGCTGGGCGCTATGATGAAGCTGATGGAGCTGGACGACAAGGTTAGAACTGCCCCCGCCAGCAAAGCACAGGAGGCGGTCCGGCTATTGCTGACCGCCGTCAATCAGGGAATTTTGGACGCCACGGACGGTCTTTTGGATGCGAAAATGCTGACCGCAGGCGCGCTGACGTTCGCCGCCCTGCGCAGCAAAACGAAATATGGCTGGGCCGCACCGGGAGCCATGACGCTGCTTTGGTGGGCCTCCAAGCTGTTTGGAGTGCAGAGCAATGAATAAGTTCATGACGAAAATGGAAGAAAGCTTCCTTCGACTGTGCCTGCATCCCAAGGTGGAATGTGACCTGCCGGGCCGGCTGCGGATCAGCTTCTCCAAATATCACCTGCTGCCCAAAGAGGCGTTGCCCTATCTCCATTACATCAGGGATGTGCTTCAGCTTCTGCCCGGAATAACGGATGCTGAAATCAATCCCCGCATCGGTACCGTGCTGATCCGCTACGATGCGGCGTTGACCAACACGCGTGCCATTTTACGCTGGGTAGACATTGTGGTGGATGAGGGAATCTGCATTTCGAAAGAAGAACTCTGGCAGAATGCCGGAGAAAAGGAGCTGGAGGAGATCGTCCGCAAGAGGCTGATCCTTCGGCTTCCGCAGCAAAAGAAGGGATAATATGCTTCGGAAAGAACATCAGGAAGATTTCATGAAGACCCGCGTGATGCACAGTTTGCCGGGACGGCTGCGGCTGGCTGCGGAGGGACTGCAATATTTGAAGGAAGAAAGTCCCGCGATCGCTGCGGAGCTGGCGGCTATTCCCGGCGTGCGGCTGGTGCGGGTCACCGCCTGCACGGGCGGTATTCTGCTTCAATACGACCGTTTCATGGCGGATTCCGCCGAACTGACCGGGCAGGCCGATCTGGTTTTGGCCCGCCACAGCATGGCGGCGCTGCGCCAGCGGCATGCCGAAAGCGGCGAGGAAGCGGCAGAAGCGCCTATGACTACCTCCCGGCTGGCCAAGCGTCTGGCCGTAAACGCCGGGGCGCTGGTGCTGGGCAATACCCTGCTGACCGCGCCTTTGATGGGCGGGGCGCTGGCGAACTTCACCTCACTGGAAGCCCTTGCCAGTCTGGGACTGTCCGCTCCCATGGCCAAAAGTGCATGGGAAGGCCTGCGCCGGGAAAAGCGCCCCAATGCGGATTTTCTGACGGTCACATCCATTGTGGCCAGTCTGCTGCTGGGCAACGCCCACTCTGCGCTGATGATCCTGGCGCTGTCCGATCTGGCAGAACTGATGACCTCCTACACCATTGAGCGCACCCGTTCCTCCATCAAAAAGATGCTCTCCGCCGATGAGGGCGACGCATGGAAGGTCATGCCGGACGGCAGGCTGGAGCGTAAGCCCATGAACCAGATCAGTACCGGCGACACGGTGGCCGTCCATACGGGCGAAAAGATCTCGGTAGACGGCAAGGTGGTCTACGGCGCGGCTGTGGTGGATCAAAGTCCCATTACGGGCGAATTTGTGCCGGTTGAAAAGCGGGAAGGCGACGAGGTATTCGCCGGCACGGTGGTCAAAAGCGGCAACATTCACGTGCAGGCCGCCAAGGTCGGCGACCAGACCGTCATTTCCCGCATCGTAGGGATGGTGGAGGCCAGCGAACTGAAAAAAGCGCCTATTCAGCGTTATGCGGACAAGTTTTCCAACTATCTGGTGCCGCTGAATTTCCTGCTCTGCCTGTCGGTATGGCTGGTGACGAAGAATCCCCAGAAGGCCCTGAAAATGCTGGTGATCGACTACTCCTGCGGCATCAAGCTGTCCACGGCGACCGCTTTCTCCGCAGCCATCAATACGGCGGTGAAGCAGGGCGTCCTCATCAAGGGCGGCACATTTATCGAGCAGATGAGCAGCGCCAACACGGTGCTGCTGGACAAAACCGGCACCATTACCGAGGGCCGGCCGAAGGTCGTGTCCGCCGTGGTGCTGAAGGAAGGCATGAGTCAGCAGGAGGTTCTTTCCTATGCCATGGCGGCGGAAGAAACCAGCACGCATCCGCTGGCCGGAGCCATCATGCACTATGGCCGTTCCATCGGCGCTTCCCCCATCGCCCACGGCGACGTGGTGACGGAGGTCTCCCGCGGCAGCCGCACGCTGGCAGGGAGGAAAATCATCCGCGTAGGCAACATCGAATACATGCAGGAAAACGGCGTGGCTTCTATTGCGCCCCTGCCGGGCGATACAGGAGCCATTCCCAACTATGTGGGCGTGGACGATGAAATCGTGGCCGTGCTTTACGCCATGGACAGTCCCCGGGAGAATGTACGCCGGGCCATTAACAGCCTGCGTTACGACGGAGTGGGCGACATTGAGCTGCTGACCGGCGACCGGGAATCTCAGGCCCGGACGGTAGCCGAACAAGTCGGTGCGGACGGTTATCGCGCCCAGCTTCTGCCCGAGCAGAAGGCCGAGGCCGTGCTGAAGCTGCAGGTACAGGGCAACGGCGTCGTCATGGTAGGCGACGGCATCAACGACGCGCCCGCGCTGGCCTATGCCGATGTAGGCATTTCCATGGGCAGCAAGTCCACGGACATTGCCATGGAAACCAGCGACGTGATCATCAATCGGGACGATCCCATGATGATCCCCGCCCTGCGGCGGCTGTCCCGATCCACCATGCGCATCGTGCATCAGAACTTTGCACTGGTCATCGCCATTAACTCGGTGGGTCTGATTCTGGGCGCGGCCAGCGGGATCTCCGTCATGATGAGCGCTCTTCTGCATAATTCATCCACCATTCTGGTGGTGGCCAATTCCCTGCGGCTGATGTTCATGAAGCCCGGGGAGGGGAGGGCATAATGCGAATCGAACAGGGAACCTCTCATATGGAAGTGCTGTCCGCCATTCGGGGACGAATTCGGCTGCAGTTTGAAACGGCTGTCGGTTCAGACGAACCCTTCCGACGCGTTCCAGGGATTTTAAGCTGCCGGTATAATCCGCGTATCCGCACCCTGCTGTGTGAATATGACCCGGAAGTGATCGGCGAGGAACAGCTCATCGTTCGCCTCGGCGCGGCCTACGCCGGACTGACGGACGCAAGGCTTCTTCATATCAAGCACTGCGAGGAGCAGGGGTTCTCCATGGCTCCAAGCGGCTATCTGGCACTTTTCTTCATCGGACTGGACGGCGCGCTGTCTCTGACCGGCTCGCCGCTGACCCAGTTCACCCGCTGGCTGTCCACGGGTGCAACGCTGGCCGCCGTAGTGGAGCATGGCTATCAGGAGCTTCACGTGCGCGGCAGCTTTGACCCCGAGGTCATGTCCGTGGTTTATCTCATCAATTCCGTCGGCAAGCCCAGCGCTGTGCGCGCCAGCCTGCTGGCGTGGATTATTACCTTTGGCCGTCATCTGATCCCCCGGGCTCCCCGGGAGCAGCCCTATCTGATCAAGCGCAGCAAGGACAGGCTTACCCTGACGCCCATGGCGGGCGGCGAAAGTGAGCTGGCCTTTGCAGGCAGCATGTTCCGTCAGGGAATGGAAATGATGGCGCACAAGGGTTAAGCTTTCTCTCAAAATCAAAAATACAAGGAGGATTTGCTGTATGTTGGGTAACAATCCGTTGGTCAAGGGCATTCTGATCGGTGTGGGCGTGAGCGTCGTCGGTTTCTGCGCCTATAAGCACAACGAGGACAAGGTGGACGATTTTCTGCGCCGCCACGGCGTGAACGTGAAATCCCCCGCTGCCGGTTTTGAAACCATGTCCGTGGAAGACCTGATGCGCACCAAGGAGACCATTGAAGACCTGATCGCCGAAAAGGAAATGCAGGATCAGAGCGTCACCGTGGAGGCTGCTTCCGCAGAAGCCTGAAAAACTGGGAAAAGGTATGGGAAAGCCTTGCCGCTTTGCGGCGAGGCTTTTTCGATACAAAAACGCTGCAAGCATCTGAAAAGCGCTTGCAGCGTTTTTTGGCACCCCCGGCTGGATTCGAACCAGTGGCCTGTCGCTTAGGAGACGAAAAAAGTGTTCGCCTTCGTTGCCCGCCAATGTGCCGCAAGTGCTTGATATTACTTGGTTTCTAACGACTTCCGGACGTTCGCATTTCCTCCAAAAAACCCCTCTTTTACCCTAGTGCGATTAGCAGGAAATTAGCAGAGCTAATTTTGGCGGTAGGACATTTTCCCGGATCATTCGCCAAAATTAGCAAATTGACCGAAATCACGTTTTTGAAATACCCTCAATTTACGGAAAAAAGTTCAGTATTATTAAACTCGATACCATGCTGTAATTCTGTCCATACTCTTGATGATT
>CAKUCE010000039.1 GCA_934643535.1 uncultured Clostridia bacterium
GTCTGTTGACGCAGGATGCAGGCGCGGTGTACGAAAGCGCGCACAAATCGCTGGAAATTCCTGCGCTGATCGCGGACATCCTTCATACCGGCCTGAAAGGCGAGGCCAATCTGGGTATCGAGCATCATCCGGGCGAGGACATGGCGGAGCTGGTTCACAGCGCCGTGGAAAAGGTCTGCGGGGCGCTGCTTGGCTGCGGGCTCCTTTTGACCGGCGCGCTTCTGCGCACAACGCCGCCGCTGGCCGGAGAACTGTCCGTGTATTCCATCGTCTGTTTCGTGCTGGCGGCGGGCGCGGCGGTCTGGCCCTTCCGGAAAAGAAAGAAAAAGTAAGCCGGTCGCCTGATAACGATGCTCAAAAGGTTTTTGGGGCTTTACTTTCTCCTGTTTTTTCGCTATAATACCCCCGAAGCAATGACAAGGGCGGTTTTTGCCATTCCTCTGCCAAAGCGAGTCCGGGAGGGTGCGAGCCGGACGGCAGAAAGCAAAAACCCATCGCCTTGGAGCTGGCCGCTCGATCCTCAAAGGGGAGGACGGCCCGGGAGCTCCCGATACAGAGCGCACAGGAGTGGGCGGCGATTCGCCGTCAATTCGGGTGGTACCGCGGAAGCATGATGTCAATCATTCTCCGTCCCGTTTTCGGGACGGACTTTTTTTATGGGTTCGGCCCGCATCCTCCCGGTCAGCCGGGAATCATTCTCCATTCTTCACTAAGGAGGCATCCCCAACATGTATCGCAAGGTTCCAACGGACATGAAGTTTGTGGAGCGCGAAAAAGAAACGCTCCGCCTGTGGAAAGAAAAGGGCATCATCGAAAAGTGCTTCCACTGCCGGGACGGCGCGGAACGCTTTACGTTCTTTGACGGCCCGCCTACGGCTAACGGCCGCCCCCATATCGGCCATATCGAGACCCGCGCCATTAAGGACCTGATCCCGCGCTTCCAGACCATGAAGGGCAAGGATGTGCTGCGCAAGGCCGGGTGGGACACCCACGGTCTTCCGGTGGAGCTGGAAGTGGAAAAGCAGCTGGGTCTGGACGGCAAGCCTCAGATCGAGGCCTACGGCATCGAGCCCTTCATCAAGAAGTGCAAGGAAAGCGTCTGGAAATACCAGCATGAATGGGAAGAAATGTCTGACCGGGTCGGCTACTGGGCGGACATGGAGCATCCCTACATCACCTACAAGGACGATTATATCGAGTCCGAGTGGTGGAGCCTGAAGAAAATTTATGAAAAGGGTCTGCTGTATCTGGGCCACAAGATCGCGCCCTACTGCCCCCGCTGCGGCACCGCCCTGTCCAGCCACGAAGTGGCGCAGGGCTACAAGAACGTGAAGGAGACCTCCGCGTTCGTGCTGTTCAAGGTCAAGGGCGAGGACGCTTATCTGCTGGCATGGACCACCACGCCCTGGACGCTGCCCAGCAACCTGGCGCTGTGCGTCAATCCCCATGATACCTACTGCCGCATCACGGTGGAGGGCAAACATTACATCATGGGCAAGGCGCTGGTTTCCTCCGTTTTCAGCGGCAAGGAAGTGCAGTATGACGCGGAAATGCCCGGTATCGACCTGAAGGGCATGGAATACGAGCCCCTGTTCGACTTCGCCGTGGGCAAACTGGATAAGCCCGCCTGGCGTGTGATCTGCGATGATTACGTCACCATGACCGACGGTTCCGGCATCGTACATATCGCTCCCGCCTTTGGTGAGGACGATAACCGCGTCTGCCGGGAGAACGACATCCCCTTCGTGAACTTCGTGGACACCCAGGGCTGCATGACCGCCGACACCAAGTGGCCGGGCGTGTTCGTCAAGGACGCGGACAAGCTGGTGCTGGACGATCTGAAGGAGCGGGGACTGCTGTTCGCCGCCGTGCCCTTCGCTCACGATTATCCTTTCTGCTGGCGCTGCAATACGCCCCTTCTGTACTACCCCCGCCCCACGTGGTACATCAAGATGACCGCCGTGCGGGATCAGCTGGTGGCCAATAACCGCACCATCAACTGGCTGCCCGACAACATCAAGGAAGGCCGCATGGGCGTGTGGCTGGAAAACGTCCATGACTGGGGCCTGAGCCGCGAACGCTACTGGGGCACGCCCCTGCCCATCTGGCGCTGCGAAGAGGGCCATGTCCACGTCATCGGCAGCCGTCAGGAATTGAAGGAAATGGCCATCGGCCCCGTGGCGGACGATCTGGAGCTGCACCGCCCCTATGTGGACGCCATCCAGATCAAGTGCCCGGAATGCGGCAAGCCCATGACCCGCGTCACCGACGTCATCGACTGCTGGTACGATTCCGGCTCCATGCCCTTCGCCCAGTGGCACTATCCCTTCGAAAACAAGGATATCTTCGAAAAGCGCTTCCCGGCCAACTTCATTTCCGAAGCCATCGACCAGACCCGCGGCTGGTTCTACACGCTGGAAGCCATTTCCACCCTGCTGTTCGACCGCGCACCCTTTGAAAACTGCATCGTGATGGGTCACGTGCAGGATGCGGAGGGCCGCAAAATGTCCAAGCATCTGGGCAACGTGGTCGATCCGTGGTCGGTGCTGGATAAGCAGGGCGCGGACGCGGTTCGCTGGTATTTCTACACGGCCAGCGCTCCCTGGCTGCCCAGCCGCTTCAGCGACGAGGCCGTCAACGAAGGCCAGCGCAAGTTCATGTCCACCCTGCAGAACACCTACGCGTTCTTCGTGCTGTACGCCAATATCGACAACTTCGACCCCAAGGATCACCCCATGGACAAGGTCAGCCTGACCCTGATGGACAAGTGGATCCTGAGCCGTCTGAACAGCACCATCCGGGACGTGGACGACAACCTGAGCACTTATCACATTCCCGAGGCCGCCCGGGCCATCACCGACATGGTGGACGACCTGAGCAACTGGTATGTGCGCCGCTGCCGTGAGCGTTTCTGGGGCAAGGGCATGGACGAGACCAAGGAAGCCGCCTTTGTCACCCTGTACCACGTGCTGGTGACGCTGAGCAAGGTCATCGCGCCCTTTGTACCCTTCATGGCGGAGGATATTTACCAGAATCTGGTGATCTCCGTGAATCCCGACGCGCCGGAAAGCGTGCATCTGTGCGACTTCCCCGTGGCGGATGAAGCCCTGATCGACGAAGACCTGAACCGCCAGATGGCCGCCCTGCGGGAGGTGGTCAGCCTGGGCCTGAGCAGCCGCTCCGCCGCCAACCTGAAGGTGCGTCAGCCCTCTGCCTGCCTGTATGTGAAGGGCACCGAGTTTGACGAGGCTTTCCGGGAGCTGGCCGAGGACGAACTGAACGTGAAGAATGTGGTCTTCACCGAGGACGCGCGGGCCTTCACCACCTATAACCTCAAGCCCCAGATGCGCACGCTGGGCCCGAAGTACGGCAAGCTGCTGGGCGGCATCCGCACGGCGCTGCAGGGCATGGACGGCAATGACGTGGTGGACACCTTCGCCCGGGGCGAAACCCTGAAATTCGACGTAAACGGCACGCCCGTCGAGTTGGAAAAGGACGACGTGCTCACCGAGGCCGCCCAGAAGCCCGGCTTCTCCGCCCAGACGGACGGCAGCGTCACCGTGGTGCTGGACTGCAACCTGACCCCCGAACTGATCGTGGAAGGCTACCAGCGCGAGGTGATCTCCAAGCTGCAGAACCTGCGCAAGGACGCGGGCTACGATGTGACCGACCATATTCAGGTGGTCTATCAGGCCGATGGCGAGCTGAGCGTCGCTATCGAAGCGGGCCGCGACTTCATCATGAAGAGCGTTCTGGCCGACGAACTGACCTCCGGCGAGGCAGTGGACGGCAAGGAATGCGACATCAATGGCAAAAAGGCCAAGCTGAGCGTTCAGAAGGCCTAAACCCTCACAGCCCCGGGCAGGCGCCGCCCGCCCGGGGCCGTTTGTCTGAAGGAGAAATACATGTATCTTTGCGATCAATGGCGGGACTACGAAGTGCTGGATACCGGCGACGGGGAAAAGCTGGAACGGTGGGGGAAGATTCTGCTGCGCCGGCCCGACCCGCAGGTGATCTGGCCCAAGGCCCGGCCAGAGCTGTGGAAGAAGGCGCAAGCTACCTATACCCGCGCCGAGACCGGCGGTGGGCACTGGGATTTCCGGGAAAAATTGCCGGATAAGTGGACCATCGGTCTGGACGGGCTGAAGTTCTACGTGCGGCCCACGGGCTTCAAGCACACAGGCCTGTTTCCGGAACAGGCTGCCAACTGGGCCTTTATGCAGGAGCAGATCCGTTCCGCGTCCTGCTGGAAGCGCCAGCCAAGGGTGCTGAATCTGTTCGCCTATACCGGCGGGGCCACGCTGGCCTGCGCGGCGGCGGGGGCCCACGTCACCCACGTGGACGCGGCCAAGGGCATGGTGCTCTGGGCCAAGGAAAACCGCGACCTCAGCGGCATCCCGGAGGAAAACACCCGCTTTATCATTGAGGATGCAAAGGCCTTTGTGCAGCGGGAGCTGCGCCGGGGCAACCATTACGACGGCATTCTGATGGACCCGCCCAGCTATGGCCGGGGCCCCAACGGCGAGGTCTGGAAGCTGGAAAACGAGCTGTACGGGTTGGTGGATCTGTGCGCTCAGGCCATGAGCGACACGCCGCTGTTCTTCCTCATCAACGGCTACACCACGGGTTTCAGCTATACGGTGCTGCAGAACGTGGCCCAGCGCTGCCTGTGCGGCCGGTACGGCGGCCGGGCGGAAGCGGATGATCTGGCATTGGCCGTGACCTCCGGCGGGGTACTGCCCTGCGGCGCGACAGCCCGGTGGACGCCCCGTGATTAAGGCCGTTTATGAGGACAATCACCTGCTGGTGGCGGTCAAACCGCAGGGTCAGCTGACCCAGAGCGACGAGACGGGCGACATGAGCCTGCAGGACGAATGCAAGCAGTACATCAAGGAAAAATACCAGAAGCCGGGGGAAGTCTATCTGGGGCTGGTACACCGGCTGGATCGGCCCGTGGGCGGGCTGGTGGCCTTTGCCCGCACCAGCAAGGCGGCTTCCCGGCTCAGCGAACAGCTGCGCACCCATCATATGGAACGGGAATATCTGGCCGTGGTGGAAGGGGAAGACCTGCCCGCCCGGGGCGACCTCCGCGACTGGCTTCTTCAGGGGGAGGACGGGCTGGTGCGGGTCGTCCCCGAAGGAACGCCCGGCGCAAAGGAAGCCCGGCTGCATTATGAGCGGCTGGGGGCGCGGGAGGGAACCGCGCTGGTTCATCTGCGGCTGGAAACGGGCCGGAAGCATCAGATCCGGGTTCAGCTCAGCCATCTGGGCTATCCTATTTGCTTTGATATGCGCTATGGGCACGGAGAGCGCGGACGGGACATCGCCCTGTTCGGCGCGGTGCTTCGGCTGACCCATCCTACCCGGAAGGAAGACATGACCTTTACCGCACGCCCGGAAAACCCCGCGTTCCGGCCCTATGAAAAAGAGATCACCGCGTTTCTGGCTTCGTGCCAGCCGCGCGTTTAAGGAGCAATTCAGTGGCAACATCCAAGTTTTCGTTTGAGGTTCTCAAAACCTGCAAGCAGTCCGGCGCAAGGCTGGGCTTGCTGCATACCCCGCACGGCGACATCCATACGCCCGTGTATATGCCCGTGGGCACCGTGGCCACCGTCAAGGCCATGACTCCCCGGGAAATGCTGGAGATCGGCACGGAGATCATGCTCTCCAATACCTATCACCTGCACCTTCGCCCCGGCGAAGACCTGATCCGCGAGGCGGGCGGCCTGCACAAGTTCATGTCCTGGCCCAAGCCCATCCTGACGGACAGCGGCGGGTTTCAGGTATTTTCCCTTTCCGGCATCCGCAAGATCAAGGAAGAAGGCGTGGCTTTCCAGAGCCATCTGGACGGCAGTCACCGCTTCATTTCCCCGGAGATCAGCATGGATATCCAGCATGCGCTGGGCAGCGATATCATGATGGCCTTTGACGTCTGCACCGCCTATCCCTGCGACCACGCCACCGCCGAGGACGCGATGCACCGCACCCACCGCTGGGCCAAGCGCTGCCAGCAGCACCATATCGATGACGATCAGGTGCTGTTCGGCATCGTGCAGGGCGCGTTCTTCAAAGACCTGCGCATCGAAAGCGCCAAGACCCTGCGGGATATGGATTTCTTCGGCTACGGCATCGGCGGTCTGTCCGTGGGCGAGCCCAAGCCGGTGATGTACGACATGCTGGAGGCCATTATGCCCCACATGGCGGCGGATAAGCCCCGCTACCTGATGGGCGTGGGTTCTCCCGACTGCCTGATCGAGGGCGCGCTGCGGGGCGTGGATATGTTCGACTGCGTGCTGGCGACCCGCATTGCCCGCAACGGCACCTGCTTTACCCACGATGGCCGGGTGGTCATCAAAAACGCCCAGTACGCCCACGATTTCCGGCCGCTGGACGAGCATTGCGACTGCTACACCTGCCAGAACTTCTCCCGCGCCTATATCCGCCACCTGTTCAAGGCGGGCGAGATCACCGGCGCGCGGCTGGCCAGCATCCACAACCTGCGCTTCCTGATCCGCCTGATGGAGCAGGTGAAGCAGGCTATTCAGGAAGACCGGCTGCTGGATTTCCGCAACGAGTTCTTCTCCCATTACGACATGAGCCGCAATTTCTGATATTCTGATAAAAAACACGCGCTGTTCACGCTGTCGTCATGGAACAGGCACGAAGCGCTGTTATCCTAAACCTGCGGGGCGACGAGCGTCGCCCCGTTTGAGTTTTACGAAGGAGGGAAAAAGAATGAAAAGGACGGCCTTTCTTTGGGCGCTTCTGCTGGCGGCGGTCTTCATCCTTCCGGCAGACGCGGCCACCTATGAGGCGGAGGGACTTTTCCGGCTCCGCTATGATGAAGCCGCCTATACGCTGGACGATCAGACCTACGCCTATGAAAGCGAGACGGGCGCTTCCCGGTGGTTTTTTGTGCTGTACAACGACGAAATGACCTTTGACATGAGCCTTTTGCGCATGGAAAACGATGCGGGCCTGACCCTTTCCACGGCGGAGGAGGAGCGGAAGCAGACCTTTCTGGACGAACTGCTGGACTGGTATCAGGACGAGGACGCGTCCCTGTTGGAAACGGTGGAGGCGGGCGACGGACAGACGTCCTTCTGGGTGCTGGGTCTGCGCAACGAGTTCGGCCCCTATCTGATGGCAGAGACCGTGATCGACGGCAACGCCATCGACCTGCAGGCTTATTACAACGATTCGTCGCAGGAGGCGGACGAGCGGCTCCAGGAAGCCCTGCGGGAGCTGCTGGCGGGCTTCGAGCGGGATGGGGGATTGTAATCGCTGGAGAAATATGATAGGATGGGGATGGACTTTCTGCATGAAAAACATGTCGGAAAGTCCATCCCTCTTTTGAATTTGGAAGGCAGAGGTGAAGAGCATGCTGCTCATGATCGGCGCGGCTCCGTGCAAGGTCTGATCTGGGCGATATTGCATGGAGCGAAGAACCTTCGCCCGCAGGACTTTGCACGTTTCTCGAACCAATTGAGAAAAAAGGAGCAAAGTCTGATGAAATTCGATTTTAAGAAAAGTTCACAAAAAACCCTTTCTTTCTGGAACCGGGCGCGGGATTTTCTGCTGCTTTGGGGAACGCAGGCGCTTTCCGCGCTGGGAAGCTCCATGACCAGTTTCGCTCTGATCATCTGGGCTTACCGGCAGCAGGACTCCGCGATGACGACGGCCATGCTGTCCGTCTGTTCCTATGCGCCCTATGTGTTGACGAGTCTGTTTGCCGGGGCCTTGAGCGACCGTTGGAACAAAAAGACCGTCATGCTGGTCTGCGACAGTCTGGCGGCCCTTTCTACCGTGGCGGTGCTGATCCTGCTGGAAACGGGCCGGCTGGAGATCTGGCATCTGTATGCGCTCAACGCCCTGAACGGCCTGATGAATACGGTGCAGCAGCCCGCGGCGGACGTGACCGTGACGCTGCTTACCCCGAAGGAGGATTATCAGCGGGCCAGCAGTCTGCGTTCCCTGTCCGGCTCCCTCTGCAGCATCCTGACGCCGGGACTGGCTGCGGCGCTGCTGGCGTTTGCGGGGATGCGGGCCGTCATTCTGGTCGATCTGGCGACCTTCGCCGTCGCCTTTGTCACCCTGCTTGGGTTCATCCGTATCCCCGAAGCAAAGCCGGAGAAGGAAGAACGGGAGCCGGTGCTTCAGACCGCGCGGGATGGCCTGCGCTACCTGCGGGAGCATCGCGGCATTCTGCATCTGATGCTCTTTCTGGCGGCGGTCAATCTGACGGCCTCCATGTATAACGCGGCGCTTCCGGCCATGGTGCTGTCCCGCCATGGCGGCGGTGAAACGGCGCTGGGGGTACTCGGTACGGTCACGGGGCTGAGCATGCTGGCGGGCAGTCTGGTTTCTTCCCTGCTTCCTGCCCCCAAAAGCCGGGTGCGGGTGATATGCAATACGCTGCTGATCTCTCTGGGCACGGACAATCTCCTTCTGGCCGTGGGCCGCTCGCTGCCGGTATGGTGCGCAGGAGGCGTGCTGGGCTGGGGAGTGATCCCGCTGATGAACGCCAACATGGATGTGCTTTTCCGCACGGAGATCCCGGTGGAGATGCAGGGCCGGGTCTATTCTGCCCGCAATTCCCTGCAGTTTTTCACCATTCCCGTAGGCTATTTTCTGGGCGGCTGGCTGGTGGACGGCGTTTTGGAGCCGTGGATGGCGGCACAGGCGGCGCAGAGCCTGCCGGTATGGCTGTTCGGACAGGGAAAAGGCTCCGGCGCGGCGGCGCTGTTTTTCCTGAACGCGGCGCTGGGCGTGCTGACCTGCCTTCTTTTCCGGAAAGACCGGCACATCTGGGCGTTGGAAGGCTCTCCTGAATAAAGAGAACACAGCCCCGGCCCGAAAGGGCCGGGGCGATGCCGTTTCCGGGAAAGATCGTCCAGAAAAATTGCCAACATATCCTTCTCGAATTTTCCAAACACTATTCATGTCTCGTTCACGACTTTGTCAAAAATGAGTGTTAGAATAAGCCCGTAGTTAGGAGGGATACTACATGAGGAACACTGAAACGAAAAAGAACCTGAAAACTTACATGGCGATTGCGTTGGCCCTGGCTGTCGTACTGACCGGCGGTACCGCTTTGATTCGTATGAACGCTACGGCGGGCGCGGAAACGGCGACGATCACCGAGAACTCCACCGTGGTGGCAAGCCCCTTCACCGAGGCTGTTGAAAAAGTGCACGACAGCGTGGTGGGCGTGAGCAACTACACCAATTACACCGGCCGCAACAGCTACGGCGGCATGTACGGCTTCGGCTTCGGCTTCGGCTATGGTTACGGCTACGGCAATGACCGCGGCAGCGACAATGAAGACAACAGCCGTCAGGTGCTGCAGGGCACCGGCAGCGGCGTTGTGGTGGCCAAGGGCTACGTGCTGACCAACTACCATGTGGTAGAGGACGCCAGCATGCTGGAAGTCACCTCCGGCGACAACACCTACAGCGCCACTGTGGCGGGTTACGACGAGAGCCTTGATCTGGCCGTGCTGAAGGTGGACGATCTGCCTCTGGAGCCGGTCGTGCTGGGCGACAGCGACGCGCTGAAGGTGGGCGACTGGGCGATCTGCATCGGCAATCCTCTGGACTTCACCGGCACCACTACCGTGGGCGTGATTTCCGCTCTGAACCGTGAAATTACCAGCAACTCTACCGACGCTTACGGCCGCAAGACCAACAACGTCAATCTGATGATCCAGACGGACGCCGCCATCAACGCGGGCAACTCCGGCGGCGGTATGTTCAACGTGGCCGGCGAGCTGGTGGGCGTGCCCAGCATGAAGTACACCGGCAGCTATTACTCCACCTCCGGCGTGGAAGGCATCGGCATGGCGATCCCGATCAATGTGGCCAAGCCCCTGATCGAAGAAGTCCTGTCCGGCAAGACGGTGGCCAACGGCGCCAGCTCCGCCGACAGCACGAAGGATTCCAGCAGCGTGGCTCCTGAATCCCGCCCCCGTATGGGCGTGAAGGTGCAGACCATCAGCGCCTCCAACTCCGGCGCTGTGGCGGCGGGCGCTCTGCCCACCGGTGCTTACATCAGCGAAGTGGAAAAGGATTCTCCCGCTGAAAAGGCCGGTCTGCAGGTAAAGGACATCGTGGTGGAGGTAGACGGCACCATCGTTTCCTCTTCTCAGGAAATGGTGAACGCCATGTCCTCCAAGAAGGCGGGCGACACCGTTGAGATCAAGTATTTCCGCATGGAAGGCGACGAGTCCCAGTGGCAAAGCTATGACGACATTCAGGGTGATTACCACACCGTGACCGTGGAGCTGGCCATGCTGGATGAAACGCATTCCTGATAACGGCTGAACGGAAAGGCCCGGAGCCTGTCTTGAAAGAGGCAGGCCCCGGGCCTTTTTTGTATTCGGCTGTCAAAGGTCTTCCATCATTCCCAGCCGTTTCAGCGCCAGGTAGATCCCGTCGTGATCGTTATCCTCCGTATGAAGAGAAAAGCGTTCCAGAAGGGCGGCGGGGGCGTTGCCCATGAGGATGCCCATGCCGGCGGTTTCCAGCATTTCCGCGTCGTTGTAGTTGTCGCCGAACGCCAGGGTCCGGCGAAGGTCCAGCCCATAATGGCCGCAGAAAAATTCCAGCGCGGATGCCTTGTTCACGCCCGGAGCCATGATCTCCAGCAGCAGGCTTGAGGACTGGGCGATGGAGCATTGGGGAAAAGCGGCTTTCAGCTCGCGCTCCACGGTTCCGATGATCCCCGGCGCGCAGAGGCAGAGAATTTTGTTGATCTGATCGTCCTGAATGTCCGAAAGCGTCCCCGGCGTGGAACGAATCTCCACGTCGCTTTCCTCCTGAAGCACCCGAGGGTCGGAACGGTCCGCCACGATCCATTGATCCAGCGAGTACAGGCACCATGCCAGATCGAAACGGCGCGCCGACAGAAAATCGAGAATCTCCCGGACCGTTTCCCGCTTCAGTCCCCGGTGGGACAAGACCCTTCGTTCTTCGTCCAGAATCAGCCCGCCGCTGAACGCGATGATGGGACAGCGAAAATCATACCGCCGCAGAATGCTTTCAACGCCCCGGGGACTTCTGGCGGATACGATGACAAAGGGGATCCCCCGGCCCTGCAGGGAACGGATACATTCCAGCGTGTGGGGTTCGAAACGGTGCAGGGAGTTGAGCAGCGTTCCGTCTGCATCGGAAAAAACAGCCTGACAGTTCAAAAAAACGACCTCCTGAAAATCAGAAATTGGTCAGGATCAGCGCAATGCCGGAGAAAATCAGCAGCACGATGACCAAGCGTTTGATCCGCTGCTCATCCAGCCTTCGCGCGGCACGCATTCCCAGCCAAAGCCCCGCCAGCATAAAGGGCGAAAGCAGCAGCGCCCGCCGCAGGATCGCCGGGGTCAGGATGCCCCAGCAGGCGTACAGAATGATGCGCAGGGTATTTTCCAGCCAAAAGACGATGCAGAGGTTGGCTTTGAATTCGTGACTGTCCTCCGTGATGCAGCTCATGAACAGCCCCATCAGCGCGCCCACGCCGTACAGGCCGCACAAAAGCCCGGACAGTACGCCGATCACCGGCAGCAGAAAGCGCGGCAGCGCGCGATGGGAAGGCTTCCACTCCTAATAAAGCATTTCAGCGCCCAGAAAGGCGATCACAAAGCCGAAGAAGATTTTGAGTACCCTGCCGTCCGTATTTTTCAGAAACAGGACGCCGGGGATGCTTCCCGCCAGCATCAGCGCCGCCAGCGGCAGGCACAGCTTCCAGCGGACGGCGCGCCGCTCCTGCCAGACCATGATCAGGTTGGTGGGGTAGCCCAGCAGCAGGTCGGTGGGGGAAATCGCCTGCGTCTGCGCCGTAAAGCTGAGAATGGAAGAAAAGACCAGCGCGTTGGCAAGGCCGCAAAGCCCCTTGACAAAGTAGGACAGAAAAGCGGCGATGATCCACCAGACCATAAAAAACTTCCTTTCGGGTTTCGCCCCGGGCCGGGATCGGCTTCCTTACAGCCGCAGAAACATCTGGATCTCGTCCCGGTAGGAGCCGTCGTCGTATTTGAAGGCCATGGGCGTTCGGCCGGTCTGGGTGAAGCCCATGCGCTGATACAGGCCCAGCGCCCGGTCGTTGCCGTCGATGACTTCCAGTTCAAGCTGCTCGTAGCCGGTCTCTTTTGCCAGCGTCTGTAATCGGCTCAGCAGCGCCTTGCCAAGCCCCAGCCCCCAGAATTCCTTTCGAATGGCGATGGCCACTCCGGCCCGGTGACGGATCTTCCGCCGCCCGCCCTTGGGCATGAGAGCGCAGTTGCCCGCCAGCCTGCCGTCCACCCATGCGTTGAGCATGATCCCGGACGGATCGTCCAGCCAGTTTTGCAGAATGCGCCGTTCGGCTTCCTCGGTGAAGTCGGCTTCGTCCGGGTAGCGCAGCAGAAAGGGCGTTTCTCCGGCGGTGTTTTTCAGATAGTCGATCATTTCCAGCGCGTCGTCCGGCTCGGCGGCGCGGAGAACGGCGGTTTTGCCATTTTTCAGGGAAACGTTCTCGGGAGAAAGACGCATGAAAAGACCTCCTGTTCAGGCTTTTTTCAAGACCATCAGGGCCGCACAGTCCGAAATTTTTTCATAGCGCAGATCGGGGAAAAACGGAAGCAGTTCTTCCAGAACGAAATAAATCTCTTCATCGTCCCAAGCCGAACCGGCGGTTTTTCGGCAGGCTTCCAGCTCGGTCCGGGTACGGAATGCCACGTCGCCGATGAGAATTTCACCCTCCGGGGCCAGCTGACGGCGAAGCTGCATAAGGAAATCCCGCTTGCCCTCCAGCGTCAGGTGATGAAGGGAATAGGTGGCGGTGATGAAATCGAAGGTCTGCTCCTGCAGCTGCGGCACGAGTCCCCGGCTGAAATCCCCCTGATACAGCTTCGCCTGCGGCATTTTGGCCGAAGCCGCTTCCAGCATCCGGGCGGAAAAATCCTGCCCGAAGATCACGCAGCCCTGCTGATACAGCCGCGCCGCCAGCGTGCCTGTGCCAAAGCCGATATCCAGCACCCGGGGAGACTTTCGGGTCAGCACCCGCTGATAGATGCGGTTCAGCAATTCTTTATAGCCCGCGAAGGGATAGCCGCCTTCCTCGTCCGTCAGGTTGACGGACTTGTCGTACCCGTCCGCCCAGAGATTGAAGCCTTGCGATGAAAGCATAGTCAAAGTCCCTCCCGCATTGTCTGAAATGGGATTCTGCAGGGATTGTAACATGGGGCGAAAACGCTGTCAATGCAGGAGAAAGGGCGCAAAAGCCAGAATCATACATACGACCACACAAAGGAGGAAACAGCCGTGCGCTTTTTATCCAACGCCCATACCCACTCGACCTTCTGCGACGGAAAAAATCCGCCGGAGGAAATGATCCGGGCGGCGGAAAGGCTGGGCTTCGTCAGCCTGGGGTTTTCCGGGCACGCCTGTCAGGGCTTCGACTGGGAATATTCCATGGCGGCGGAGGGGCAGCGGGCGTATTTCGAAACCGTGCGGGCGCTGGGACGCACGGCGAAGCTGCGCGTCTGGGCCGGGCTGGAACAGGATACCTTCGCCTCGGACGAAATAAAGGCGGAGAACCGCCGCGCGGCGGATTATGTGATCGGTTCCGCTCACTATGTCAGTCTGAACTTTCACGGCAGGACGGTAGCAGTGGACGGCGACCCGGCGCTTCTTCGGCAGTATATCGAGGAAAAGTGCGGGGGAGACGGGCTTGAGCTGGCGCGGCAGTATTTCGACGTTCACGTTGCCGGGCTGCTTGGGGATCGGCCGGATATCATCGGCCATTTCGATCTGGTACGGAAATATGCGCAGTCGGAGGGCTTTTTTGAGGAAAACGGCCCGGCGTACCGCCGTCTGGCGCTGAACGCGCTGGAAAGAGCCTTTCCCTGCGGCGGCGTGCTGGAGGTGAACACCGGGGCCATTGCCCGAGGTTACCGGGACGATCCCTATCCCACGGCGGAATTGCTGGGCGCGTGGCGGGAGATGGGCGGCTGCACGACCATCACCAGCGACTGCCACGACGCGGCCATGCTGGACTGCGCCTTTGACCGGGCCGCGGAGCTGCTCCGGCGGACGGGCTATCGAACCGTGCTGCGGCTGGGCACAGGCGAGGAGCTCTGGCAGGAAGAAAAACTTTGAACAGATTGGAACAGGAGGAAAAACACAATGGCAGATTTTGCCGCGATGGTGGCCGCACAGCGGAAATATTTTGACTCGCAGGCCACGAAGCCCTACGAATTCCGACGGGAGCAGCTGAAAAAGCTGCAGGGCTGGATGAACGAAAACGAACAGGCCATTCTGGACGCGCTGCATGACGATCTGGGCAAGAGCGACTATGAGGGTTATCTGACCGAGGTGGCCATGGTGAAGCAGGAACTGACGGACGCGCTGAAGCACCTTCGCGGCTGGATGAAGCCGAAAAGGGCGCTGACCGCCATGGGGCAGCTGCCCGGTACCTGCCGCATTTTGTCCGAGCCTTACGGCGTGGTGCTGATTATGTCCCCGTGGAACTATCCCTTTCAGCTGACGCTGGCCCCGCTGGTAGGGGCGCTGGCGGCGGGCAATTGCGCCGTCGTGAAGCCGTCGGCCTATTCGCCCGCCACCTCCGGACTGATCCGCCGCATGGCGGAGGCGCTTTTTCCGCCGGAGCTGGTGAAGGTGGTGGAGGGCGGACGGACGGAAAACGCCGCCCTGCTGGAGGAGCGCTTCGACTACATCTTCTTCACCGGCAGCCCTGCGGTGGGCCGGCTGGTGATGGAAAAGGCCTCCCGCCACCTGACCCCCGTCAGTCTGGAGCTGGGCGGCAAAAGCCCGGTCATCGTGGAAAAGAGCGCCGACATTACTTTGACCGCCCGGCGGCTGGCATGGGGGAAATACCTCAACGCGGGCCAGACCTGCGTGGCGCCGGACTATGTGCTGGTGGACCGCAGCCGGGAGCAGGAATTGATCGAAGCCCTGATCGCGGAGATTCGGCGAATGTATACCAGCGCGCCGCTGGCCAGCGAGGATCTGCCCAAGATCGTCAACCAGCGCCACTTCCAGCGGCTGGTGGGGCTGCTTTCCAGCGGCTCGGTGGCCTTCGGGGCCCAAATCGACCCGGCGGAACGGAAGATCTCGCCCACCATTCTGACGGACGTGGAGTGGGACAGCCCCGTGATGCAGGAGGAAATCTTCGGGCCGATTTTGCCCATTCTGACCTATCGGAATCTGGACGAGGCCATCCAGCGCATCCGCCAGCGGCCCCGGCCTCTGGCCCTGTACCTTTTCACCCGGGACAAGGCCGTGGAGGACAAGGTGCTGGGCTCCGTCAGCTTCGGCGGCGGCTGCGTCAACGATACGGTGCTGCATCTGGCCACCTGCCACATGCCCTTCGGCGGCGTGGGGGAGAGCGGCATGGGGGGCTATCACGGCCCGTGGAGCTTCCGCACCTTCTCCCACGAAAAGAGCATCCTCAAGCGCTGGGCCAAGCCCGATATCGCCCTGCGCTACGCGCCCTTCAGGGGCAAAATGGGCAAGCTGAAGAAGCTGATCTGAGACCGATAAGCAACCCCCGCTGCCGATGAAAAACGGCGGCGGGGGTGCTTCGTTATTTGAGCGGGTGAGTGCGGAAATAGTCGGTTTTGTCCGCGTCGGTAATGGGGCGAATGGAAAGAAAACCTGTTTAAGGATATTTCGAAAATTCCCCCGCCGGGAGACCTGCCGGTTCCCCAAAGAACGGGGCGAAGCGAATCGATAAACTGGAAGTTATCAATGTCTTATTCGTAATCAACTCGCTCGATTTTGAAGATTACCGGACGTGTACCATCTGAACAGCAGGTAATCATTTCATTTTCGTTTTTCATCCAACCTTTCATAATGGAGCCGCCTTGTAAACCAGTGTAAATATAACGTGAAATAGCATCCCATGCTTCCGAGCAAAACGGCATTTTCGGACCACCAGCAATAGTATC
>CAKUCE010000040.1 GCA_934643535.1 uncultured Clostridia bacterium
TTCCGAACGCGTCGTTCACATACACTTCCGCCAGAGAAGCCAGTTCCTTGGCGAATTCGGGATCGTTCTTTTCCTCTTCCTTATGGAAGCGGACGTTCTCCAGCAGCATCACTTCGCCGTCCTTCAGTTCGGAGGCCAGCTTGTGGGCGGATTCGCCGATCACGTCGTCCGCCATCTTCACTTCCTGACCCAGCAGCTGGCTCAGACGCTCGGCGACGGGGCGCAGAGAATACTTCATGTTGAACTCTCCCTTGGGACGGCCCAGATGAGAGCACAGAATGACTTTCGCGCCATTCTTGATCAGATACTGAATGGTGGGAAGCGCGCCGCGGAGGCGGTTCTCATCGGTGATCACTTTGTTTTCGTCCATGGGCACGTTGAAATCACAACGCACCAGTACCTTTTTTCCGTTGACCTGAATGTCTTCAATGGTCTTCTTCGCCATAACCAACACTCCTTAGCAGTTGAAAATTTCTATTGCAAAGCCGTTTTACAGGCGTGCAAACATAAGAAAGTCAGGTTTCGGGCAGGGCCAGGATCGCCTTGGCGGCTCCCTCGTCCGTTACCAGAAGCCCATGGGGTCTTGCGCGCATGGCCCCGTCGATGGCTTCGGCCTTGCCTGCGCCCGCCGCCACAGCAATCCATGCGCAGCCGGGCTTCAGCTTGCCCAGATCGTGGGCCACAGTGGACGCGGAGCATACCATCCTGCCCTTCCGGTCGAAGTAGCAGCCGTACGCCTCCGACACCGCGCCCCGCTTGAGTACCTCCGCCTCCACAGCGGGAGGAAGCTGCCGCTTGCGGGCCATTTCGTCCGCCCGGCCAATGCCGTGCAGCACTACGTCGGCCCGTTCCAGCAAGGCCAGCGTTTCGTCGATCTCCTTGAGCTTGCGCATCTCGTTCAGGGCCTGTTCGTCCAGCAGGTCGGGCAGGTGCATCATCCGGTGATGGCCTCCCAGCCGCCGGGCGATCTCGCAGGCGATGGTATTGGCCTGCGTTTCCAGCGAGCGGCCGATACCGCCCCGGGCGGGAACCACCATGACGTTCATGGGTGTGCCGCCGGGCAGGGTGGCCGCCACCTGACCGATGGTCGTGCCGCCGGTCACTGCCAGCGTGGAGCCGCTTTGCAGAAAGCTCCTCAGCCGTACCGCCGCGGAGCGCCCCACTTCGTGAAGCACATGTTCGTCCTGATCCGCATCCCCGGGAACCACGCAGACCTTCGCGCCGTTCCAGCGGGCGGACAGCGCGGTTTCCAGCCTCGTCAGGCCCCGCAGCTCCCGGCTGAACAGCCGCGCCATGGGAAGAATATCGCTGGCCTCCTGCGTCAGGCTCATTCCGGCAGCGTCCAGGCTAACCAGACCATGCTCCTTGAGCAGCGTCGCCACCGTGCGGACTTCCCGCTCCGGCAGGTTCAGCCTTGCCGCCAGCTGACGGCGGCCCACGGGCTGCAGCGCGCCGATGCGTTCCAGCACCAGCGCCCGGCGCTCGATCTCCTGCGCCAGATCAGGGGCGAGCCGTTCGATCAGGGTAAAATAGTTATCCTGCATAGCCACCTCGCCATCCTTGTTTCAAGCCTCAGCGTTTGGGACATTTTTTGTCCCGCATGACAAAATTTATCCCACAGGCATTATACAGGAAATACGCTGGAATCGCAAGGGATTTTGACAATTCTTTCCCATTTCCGTCATTTTGCTCAAAAGCCCTGCTCCCCGCATGTTTTCAAAAAAACGGACATAGCCTGTACCATTCCCCGATTGACAGGAGGAGTGCGTCCATGGCCGTCCGTCTGTGGATCCTTGGTTTTTTTGTTGTGACTCTGGCCGCCCTGTGGTTCTGGAGCCTCCGCTCCACGCCGCGCAAAGGGCTGCTTCGCTGGGTGGAGCGGCTGTTCCTCGGAATCATTCTATGCTTCCTGATGAGCCGAATCTGCCTGCCGCTGGGAATTTCCGTTCCCACCGGCCCTGCGGCTTCGGCGCTGACCGGCGCGATGGGCCTTCCCGGCGCGCTGCTGGCCTGCTTTCTGGGCGGCGGTTTCTGACTTACAGCTCGAAGACTTCTTCGTTGTCAATGGCCGCCTGAATCAGCGCTTCGCTGTCCAGCTTGCTCTCGCCGTCCAGAATGATCTCCATCTTGGGCTTGGTGGCGGGATGTCGGGGCGTAAAGACGGTGCAGCAGTCCTCGAAGGGCAGGGAGGACGTTTCCATAGTGCCGATCTTCTCAGCGATGTCGATAATCTCCTGCTTGTCAAAGCCGATCAGCGGCCGGAACACGGGCATATCTACCACCTCGTCGGTGCAGCAGAGGGCGTACATGGTCTGGCTGGCCACCTGACCGATGCTCTCGCCGGTGATCAGTCCCTGCGCGTGTTCTTTCTTCGCAATGGCTTCGGCAATGCGCATCATATACCGGCGCATGATAATGGTGGTGTAGTCCTCGTGGCACTTTTCATGGATCTGCATCTGAATGTCCGTGAAGGGCACCACATGCACCCGAATGCCGCACAGGCTCTCGGACAGAATCCGCGCCAGATCCAGCACCTTTTCCTTGGCCCGCTCGCTGGTATAGGGATAGGAGTAGAAGTGGACCGCGCTGACGGTCACGCCGCGCTTGGCGATCATCCAGCCCGCCACCGGGCTGTCGATGCCGCCGGACAAAAGCAGCGTGGCCCGTCCGCTGGTGCCTACGGGCATGCCGCCCACCGCCATGATGGGATGAGTGTACAGGTAGGCATTGTCCCGGATCTCCACCGACAGGGTCACATCGGGGTGCTTCACATCCACCTTCAGGTCCGGACGGCGTTCCAGAATATAGCCGCCCATTTCCATATTGATGGTCATGGAATCCATGGGATAGCGCTTGTCGCTGCGGCGGGCGTTGACCTTGAAGGTGCCGTGGTGGTTTTCCAGCAGCTTCAGCCCTTCGGCGCAGACCGCTTCGAAATCGTTCTTATCCACTTCCACGGCCCGGCACACGCTGTGTACGCCGAATACCTTCGTCACCCGGCGGATGGCCTCGTCCATGTCCGTCATATCGCTGACGTACACCCGGCTGTCGTTGAGCCACACGTGGCCCTGAACGTCTTTCACCGCGTCCCGGACGCGCTCCACCAGCATCCGCATGAAATAAGGGCGGTTCTGGCCTTTCAGATGAATTTCGCCGAAGCGAACCTGCAATAACTCCCGCACGTTGTTTTTCTCCTTCCGCTCTTCCCCTATGTCGCTCTACCTGCGCGCAAAGCGGCGCAGCAGCTCCACATGCTCTTTGATCTTTTCCGCCGTGAAGCGCATTTCCTCTTCCGTATTTTCCGGGCAAAGACTGATGCGGATGGCCCCGTCCATCACGGCGTTCGGGGTCTTCATGGCAGTCAGCACCGCCGAATGCTTGCCCTTTTTGGAGGAACAGGCCGAGCCGGTGCCCACATAAATGCCGTCGCCCTCCAGCGCGTGCAGAAGCGTCTCCGCCCGCACCGGCGGGAACGCCACGCTCAGCACATGTCCCGCGCTGCGGTCGTCTTCCGCAGGCCAGCCCACCACGGTGGTCTCCGGCAGCTTGTCCCGAAGCAGACCGACCAGCAGGCGCTTTAAACGCAGCATATGCTCGTAGCCGTCCGCCGGATAGGCTTCCACAGCTGCCCGCATTCCCGCGATGCCGCAGGTATTTTCCGTGCCGCTGCGCAGGTCGTCCTGCTGGCCGCCGCCCACGATCTGGGGCCGGAAGCGGAAGCCATCCTGCCACACCAGCGCGCCCACGCCCTTGGGGCCGTGAATCTTGTGGCCGCTGATGGCATAGGACTGCACGCCCAGCTTTTTCAGGGAGAAGGGCAGACGCATAAAGCCCTGCACCCCGTCCACGTGAAGGGCGGCCTGCGGGGCCAGCCGGTCGCGCAGCGCGGCGATTTCCTCAATGGGCATGATTACGCCCGTCTCGTTGCAGACCTGCATCACGCAGATCATGGCCGTGTTTTCCGAAAGTAATCCTTCCAGTGCTTCCAGATCCGCCGAGCCTTCCCGGGTCAGGGGAATTTCGACGGCCTTGCAGCCGAAGCGGGCTTCCGCCTCCCGGCAGGCGTTCTTTACCGCCGCATGTTCGGCAGCGGTATAGAGTACCTCGCCCTTGCCCCGCAAGGTTTGCAGATGCCCCAGAATGGCCAGATTATCGCTTTCCGTCCCGCCGGAGGTGAAGATCACATTTCTGGCCGGAACGCCCAGCCGGTCCGCCAGTGCCTTCCGGGCGGCGGTCAGCTCCTTTTCCGCCTGCATGGCGGGGCCGTACAGGGCGGACGGATTGAAATAGACCTCTTCCATGGAATGGGCCATCGCCTCCCGCACCGCCCGACTGGGCCGTGTGGTGGCGCTGTTATCCAGATAAACCATGTCGCTTACGCCTCTTTTTCAGCAGATCAGGCCCGCCAGGCAGTGGGCGGCAGATACTTGCGGATCATGCCCACCAGCTCCTCGGAGGGCTCCAGCACGATGATGGTGCGGTTGTTTTCCTTCTGATAATAGAAGTAGTACAGCTTGGCCGCACGGTTCAGGAACCAGTTTTTCCGGTTGATGCCGGGCATGTTGATGAGCTTACGGAACTCATTGGAATCCACGGGGCCGAAGGCTTCCACGTTCTTTACCCGCATGGTGCCCAGCGCCTTGCGCTTCTGGTTGTTGAACACCTGTGCGAAATCCAGATCGCCGTTGGTAAAGGTGTATTCGAATTCCGTCTTCAGCCGGTCCTTATACAGGAACAGAAGCACCGCGCCGCCCACGAGAATCACCGTCTCGATCAGCGCGGGCACGCTGAACTGATACAGCAGCGACTGCAGCATCAGCAGCCCGAACAGACCGAAGATCACCAACATGATCCACGCCAGGACATAGAGAACATCGTCAAAGGTACGATTGTGCTTAACCACGACTTCTTCCATAAAATGATCCATAGTATTCCCTCCTGTGTAATGCCTTTCAGGCAAACAATATCAGCAAGTAAATCACGGCGACCATCAGCCCGGTCAGGGCTCCTCCGGCCACCTCCAGCGGCGTGTGCCCCACCAGTTCCTTCAGTTCCTCATCAGAGATCCTTTTGCCGTTGAGCAGCATGTCCTTCAAAATCTGGTTGATGACGGTGGCCTGAGTGCCAGTCTCCCGGCGAACGCCCGCCGCGTCGTACATGACGATCATGGCCAGCACCACGCTCAGGGCGAACAGCCCGCTGTCAAAGCCGTACAGGCCGCCGATCATGACCGCCGTGCCCGTCACCATGGCCGAATGAGAACTGGGCATGCCGCCCGACCCGTGAAAGCGGGAAAAATCCCACACATGCTCCACGTGATGATAAATGGGAATCTTCAATGCCTGCGCCACGAACCAGCTGATCAGCGCGGCGAACAGCACATGATTGGCTCCCAAGCCTAAAATCGAGTGCAAAGCCTTTCCTCCTTCCGCCTGTCAGACGCTGCGGGTCAGGGTCTGCCGGGCCAGCTTCGTCAGGAATTTCCCGCGCTCACCGAAAGGCTCCATGGCGGCGGCAGCGTCCTCGACGGCCTGTCTCGCGTCCTGGCGGGCCTGTTCCACCCCGGCCACCGCGGGCCAGGTCATCTTGCCCCGCTGGGCGTCCATGCCCACGTCCTTGCCCAGCAGACTGACGTCCCCTTCCAGATCCAGCAGGTCGTCCTCGATCTGGAACGCCAAACCGAGTCCCCGGCCATACCGGCGGCCCAGCTCCAGTTGGGCTTCGTCCGCCCCGGCCAGCGTCAGACCGGCGGTCAGCGGTGCGGTCAGCAGATCGGCGGTCTTGTGCAGATGGATGTAACGGACGATGTCCTTCCGGGGCGGCTGTCCCTCCATGGTCACATCCAGCA
Source organism: uncultured Clostridia bacterium (assembly GCA_934643535.1). Taxonomy (GTDB): domain Bacteria; phylum Bacillota; class Clostridia; order Christensenellales; family Aristaeellaceae; genus Limiplasma. The sequence goes on from CAKUCE010000040.1 coordinate 5,849, forward strand.
CCTGACCGGCCACCATGCCCCGAACGCCCGCCCGCTCCGCAATCTCCCGGATGGCGGGCAGCGCCCGTTCCGGCGCTTTCTGCGTCAGCAGCGCGGCCAGCATGGTCTCATAGGCCATGTTCAGCAGTCCGTCCCCGGCCAGAATGGCCATGGCTTCGCCATACACCCGGTGATTAGTGGGCTTGCCCCGGCGCAGCGCATCATCGTCCATGGCAGGCAGGTCGTCGTGGATCAGCGAATAGGTGTGGATCATTTCCAATGCACAGGCGAAGGGCACGGCCTCCTGCCAGTCATCCTTCAGCAGGTGATATGCCGCCAGCAGCAGCACCGGGCGGATACGTTTGCCCGGCAGCAGCAGGCTGTAGCGCATGGCGCTGCGCAAGGGCTGGGGCACCGCTCCCTCGGCGGGGGCCTCCGCTTCCGGCTCCGTCACCGGCAGGCCCGGATCGGGCAGCAGCAGGCCATAGGTTTCCAGCGCGCTCTGAACCGCGTCGAAATAGGCGTTCATGCTCTTCCGCCCCCTTCCAGCTCGCTCATGCTGATCTGCCCCTCCATGGGCTGATCGGCCGCTTCGTCGACCGCGCTCACGCGGATCTCTCTGAGCGTGGCCTGCATGCCTTCCAGTCGTTTTTTCAGCTCGGCGGTCAGGGCTACGCCCTGCTCGTAAAGCTTCATCAATTCTTCCAGCGGAAGCTGGGATTGTTCCATCTGATCCGCCATCGTCTCCAGCCTTTGCAGCTCTTCCTCAAAAGAAGGCGCTTTCTTTACGGTTCTCGCGGGCATGCCGTTCCCGTCCTTTCCATGGATTCAACGCTCGTTTCCACCGTCTCTACCCGTGTCAGCAGGCTTCCGTCCTGCAGCATCAGCCGCACAGCGTCGCCCGCCGATGCATCGGCGGCGCTTTTCAGCAGCCGTCCGTCCTTCAGCGCCACGGCGTAGCCCCGGCGCAGGGTCTCCTGCGGTCCGGAGAAACGAAGCCGCGTTTCCGCATGACGGAGCCTTGCCTCCGCCTGCTGCAGCTGCTGGAACGCGGCGCTGTCCAGCCTTTGCCGGACGTTTTCCAGCCGAAGACCGTACCGGCTCAAAAGCTGCTCCGGCTCCCGGGCTTTCAGGCGGGTCTCCGCCTGCTTCAGCCGTGCTTCCGCTTCGCTGAAAGCCAGCGTCAGACTGCGCTCCAGCCGCTCCGCCTGCTGGTCGATCTCGTCCAGCAGGGCCTCCCGCGGCTGCACGCACAGTTCCGCCGCCGCGGAAGGCGTGGCGGCCCGCATATCCGCCGCGAAATCCGCAATGGTAAAATCCGTTTCATGTCCCACGGCGCTGACCACCGGCGTTTTGCATCCGGCGATCGCCCGTGCCACGCTCTCTTCGTTGAAGGGCCATAAGTCCTCCATGCTGCCGCCGCCGCGGCCCACGATCAGCACCTCGGCCTCCGGCATCCGATCCAGCCGGCGGATGGCCGCGGCGATCTCTTTGGCCGCGCCCTCGCCCTGCACCTTCACCGGGCAGAGGTACAGCGGCATGGCCGGATTCCTGCGCCACGCAACGGTGCAGATGTCGTGTACTACCGCACCCGTGGAGCTGGTGACGATCCCAACGCCCCTTGGCAGCAGAGGCAGAGGCTTTTTCAGCGACGGGTCGAACAGGCCCTCGGCCAGCAGCTTCTGCTTCAGCCGTTCGAAGCGCAGATACAGCTCGCCCAACCCCTCCTGCTCCATCCGTTCGCCGTAAAACTGGTAGGAGCCGGTTTTCACATACAGGCTCACACTGCCCGTCAGCCGCACGCTCATGCCGTTTTCCGGCTGAAAGCGCACCGTCTGAGCCGCCTGACGGAACATGACGCAGCTGATGGCCGCTTCTTCGTCCTTCAGGGTGAAATACCAGTGGCCCGACACGTGCCGCTTGAAATTGCTGATCTCTCCCGTAATGCAGATATTTTTCAGCATCACGTCCGATGCCAGCGTCCGGCGGACATATTCGTTCAGCTGGGCTACGCTCAGGGTCATCCGTTCTCTGGTCATAGCGCCGCCTTTTCCGCTGCGGACACCGTGTTTTCCATCAGCATGGCGATGGTCATTTTGCCCACGCCGCCGGGCACGGGCGAGATCCATCCGGCCTTTTCCTTCACATGCTCAAAGTCCACGTCGCCGCAGAGCCTTCCGTTCACCCGGTTGATGCCCACATCCAGCACAGCCGCGCCTTCCTTGACCATGTCGGCGGTCACGAACCGGGGCCTGCCCACCGCCGCCACCAGAATATCCGCCCGCCGGGTATGTTCCGCCAGATCTTCCGTGCGGCTGTGGCAGATCGTAACGGTGGCGTTTTCCTGAAGCAGCAGCAGCGCCATGGGCTTGCCGACGATATTGCTGCGGCCGATGACCACTGCGTTTTTGCCGGCAATGGGCACCCCTGCCGCCTTGAGCATATGCAGCGCGCCTTTGGGCGTACAGGCGACCACGCAGTCCTCTCCCCGGGCCAGACGGCCCATGTTCACCGCATGGAAGCCGTCCACATCCTTTTCCGGACGGATCAGCGCCAACGCCCGATACTCGTCCAGATGAGCGGGCAGAGGAAGCTGCACCAGAATGCCGTGAATGGCTTCGTCCTCGTTGGCCCGTTCGATGGAGGCTTCCAGCTCCGCCTGCGTGGTTTCCGCCCCCATCCGAAGGGTCTGGGAGTGGATCCCAAGCCGGGCGCAGGCCTTTTCCTTGTTGGCTACATAGGTCTGGCTGGCAGGATCGTTTCCCACCAGAATCACGCACAGGCCGGGCACGACGTTTTTCTCCCGAAGCGCGTCCACCCGCTGTTTCAGTTTCGTTTCTACCTCCAGCGCCATTGCCGCGCCGTCCAGAAGCCTTGCCGCCATTGCCCGTCCCTCCCTGTTTCCGAGTAAAGCGCCCGTTTTCAGGCGTTGCTTTCTTTCCACTGCCGATACTGTTCCAAGCCAAGCTCCGCCACTCCGGCGGCGTTATCCGCGCTGTAGCGGGGATCGCCGAAAAATACCTCCACCGGCGAACGGAGCTTGTCCAGCCGCTGCTGCAAAAGTCCGCGCAGCAGCTTCGAGGAGGCTACGCCGCCTACCACCAGCGCCTGACGCACCTGATAGCGCTTGCAGCCCGCCGCCAGCATCCGGCTGACCGTCCGGGCCAGCAGATCAAAGGTTTCGGCGGCGATGCGCTCCGGGGTGCAGGCATGTTTTTCCCATAGCTGCGCCGCTTTGGTCTCTGCGCCGGAAAGGTGGCAATAGCATGCGTCCTTTTCCAGCGACGCGGGCAGCAGGGCTTCCGTCGGTTCCGTACAAGCCATGGCCAGCTTTTCCAGCTCCGGCCCTGCCGGGAAACGCAGGCCCAGCCGAACGCCCACCCGGTCGACCATCTGACCGGCGTGCAGATCCATCGATCCGCCCACCAGCCGCAGCTTTCCCTTTTCGCACAGCAGCAGCTCCGTGGTGCCGCCGCTCAGGTGCAGCGCCAGAAAACGCTCGTCCAGCGGCGGAAGGCCGATGCGGCCTGCGGCGATGTGTCCCTGCTGGTGGGACGTTTCAAAAAACGGGACCCGCAGCGTCGCGGCGATTCCCCGGCCAAAGCCGCAGCCGGTCTGAAACACGGGCATGTAGCTGTCCGCTTCGTCCCGGGGCTTGGAGGAGGCGCACACGGCGCAGAGCCGCGCTTCCGGCGGCAGTTCCGCCATCAGGCTTTCCACCACCTGCGGCAGCTGCCTTACATGCGCAAAAACGGCCTCGCTTTGGCGAAGGCCGCGCTGTCCTGCCTCCACGGGGAGCAGCAGGCGGGAAAAGGCGATCACCTTTCCCTGCGCGTCCACCGCGGCGGCGGAAGTGGTATAACAGCTGGTATCCAGACCCAACACTGCGTCCATGGAGTTCAGCCTTCCTGCTTGTCGCGTTCCATCGCGCCCAGCACACCGTTGATGTAGCGGCTGCTGCGGGGCTCGCTGTACCGGGAGGCCAGCTCCACCGCTTCGCTGATGGCCACGTTATCGGGCACGTCGCTGCGGTGGAACATCTCATAGGCCGCCAGCCGGAGAATGCTCAGATCCACATGAGGCACCCGTCCCATGGTCCACTCGCCGGTGGAGTGGCTGGCGATCTGGTCGTCCAGCTCCTGCTGGTGATCCTGAACGCCCTGCAGCACATCATCGATATACTCCCGATCCTCCCGGCTCGGGTTTACGCGCCGAGGCTTTTCCCCCTCTTCGGACAGCTGCTCGTATACCATATCCAGAGATTCCTGATCCGCCTCGCCGCCTGACAGGCGTTCGTACAGAAGCTGCATGGCAGCCTGCCTGGCCATTGAACGCGCCATTGAATTCAACACTCCATTTCTTTTGTCGCAGTTTCGCATAAAAGGGCGAGAATTTCCCGCCCGGAGCTTACTCGCCCTTCTTGGGAACGAAGCGGTCCACGATCCGTTTGAACAGCTCCGCCTTATGGTCGCACGCGCCGATAAAATACCCGGCGGCAAACATTGCCGCGATGAAGATCATGTTCCAGAAGCCGAACAGAACCCAGCACAGGGCCGCCAGCGCGCCGGTCACGCCGCACAGAAGGCCGCATTTTTTCGTGCCTACCGCAAATTCTTTGTTCTCGTCCATGGCTGATGCTCCTTATTCCTCGCTGGCCGAAAGAGTCTCTTCCGGCTGACTTTCCGTCTCTTCTTCCTGTTCCTGCGTTTCTTCCCAGCAGGCGTCTTTCTCGGACTCTTCCGCCGTTACCGCAGGGGCTTCCTCCTCAGCGGTCGTTTCCGGCTCCAGTGCCGGCTCCTCAGCGGGTTCAGGCTCCGAAACCTCCGCAGGTTCTTCAGCGGCCTCCTCTTTCACGGGCTGTGCCGCAGGCTGAGGCTCCAGTACCAACTCCTGCCCATGACGGCTCCTGCCGTTGGGGATGCCGGTCTCCACCAGCACCTTGACCTCATACACCTCCACGCCGCTGCAGGACATGATGTACTGCTTCACCTGCTTCTGCAGGGCGTTCACCGTCAGGGGAATATTCACCCCGGCAGCCAGCATAATGCGGATTTCCACAACGATGCCGCTCTTGACACGGCTGATCCGGGTAGACTTGACGGTCAGCTCCTTATGCTGATCCACGCAGTGGCGCACCATGGTATCCAGTGCGTTCATGGAAATGCTCATGTCGCCCAGCTCGGTGTGCTGCATGATGAAGCCCCGCTCCCGGCGGCTGGGGAAGGGAATGCTCAGGTCGTGCAGACCCAGCGCAGCCACCGCCGCGCCGCCCAGCATCAGCAGGATCTTCTGCCACACGGCCAGGCCGTTCAGCAGCTGGGAAAGCTCCGTGCCGCCCAGCGACAGGCTGATGCTGAACAGCGACAGGAAGCTGACCAGAAACAGAAGCACGCCCGCCGCAAAAATGACAAGGCCGCTCAGCGCTACCAGCACCCGGTTCCAAAACTTGTTTCTCATGGAAAAACCTCCTCTCCCATCCTCATGGGGTCAGATTCGTAAAAACGGCAAAAAGCAATGCCGGTTTGGGCCGGTATTGCTTTGCCGTCGTTTGTCAGGCTTCTTCGGACTCGTTTTCATCCTTCACGTCGATCGGTTCGGGATCAGGCGTGTTGTGGGACTCCGCCGGAGTGGGTTCGCCTTCAAATTCCACATGGCCCGCCGGCTTTTGCGCCGCCACTTCCGCCACGCTGGAATGAAGCTCGTCCAGCCCCGCCTGCGTGTCCTTGTTTTCCTTTTCGAAGCTGACGCCCTGCACATGCACGTCCACGCGCACCACGTGCAGGCCGGTCATGGTCTCGATGGCCTTGCGCACGCTTTCCTGCACGTTCTGGGCGGCCGTCTGGATGGGCGTACCGTATTCGATCATCAGGTAAATATCCACGGAGACTTCCTCCGTGCCCAGCTCCACCTTGATGCCGCGGGTAACATTCTTGGTGTTGCGGGAGAACACCTCGGAGATCCCGCTGGCCGCGCACATTCCCGCGATGCCCTCCACCTCGTTGGCGGCGACGCCCGCAATGACGGCCACCACTTCGTTGGCATAGGTGATGGTTCCGGTAGAATCCTGATCCTGATCCAGCGTCAGGGGCAAATTATCCTTTTTGGGGGCCATGATTGACACCTCCTGTGGTCTGTTTCCTCATGGGCGCGCCGGGGCGCATACCCAATGGATAGTATACCAGATATTGCAGCGCTTGACAACCCAAAGGCCCGCCGTCTCTTTGCGCGGAACGGCGCCGCCGGGGCCTTCTTTTTCCCCGCAGGCCCTGTTTCCGGACAGCTTCTTTTCTCCGGCTGGCCTTTGTAAAAAACGGCTGTAACATCCGGCTTATTTTTCCAGATGGGCTTTCAGGGCCTCCGGGGCCGTCTCCAACGGCGCTTCCCATTCGTCGCGGGTCTGCATATCGCGCAGCTTGACCACGCCCCTGGCCACCTCGTCGTCGCCCAGCACGGCCACATACTGCGCGCCCAGCTTGTCGGCATACTTGAACTGTGCCTTCAGGCTGCGGCCCTGATGATCCATGTCGGCCCTCAGGCCCGCACGGCGGAACTGTTCCATCAGCAGGAAAGCGTTCTTCGACAGGTTCTGATTCAGGCAGGCCACGAACACCTGCGGCCGCTCATCCTCCACGGCCAGCTTCTGGCTGTTCTGCTGATCCAGCAGCATCAGCACCCGCTCGATGCCCATGCCGAAGCCCACTGCCGGAATGGACGGGCCGCCGATCTCTTCCACCAGGCCGTCGTACCGGCCGCCGCCGCACACGGTCAGCTCGCCGTTGGGGGTGTCGGTGATGATCTCGAACACGGTCTTGGTGTAGTAATCCAGACCGCGCACGATGCGGGGATCCACCGTATAGCGGATGCCCGCCGCCTCCAGATAGCCCTTGAGGGCCTCAAAATGCGCCCGGCATTCGTCGCAGAGATGATCCATCATCACAGGCGCGTCCTTCAGCTCTTCCTTGCAGGCGGCTTCCTTGCAGTCCAGCGTGCGCATGGGATTGATGTCCATCCGCTCCTGACAGGACTTGCACAGCTTTTCCCGCCGGGCGTTCAGATATTCCTTGAAATGCTGCTGATAAGCGGGACGGCAGTTGGGGCAGCCGATGGAATTGATGCGCACGGACAGGTTCTCCAGCCCCAGCCTGCCCAGCAGCTCCACCACCAGCACGATCAGCTCCGCGTCCGCAGAAGGCTGAGACGCGCCAAAGCACTCCATGCCGAACTGATGATGCTCCCGAAGCCGTCCGGACTGGGGCGCTTCATAGCGGAAGTGGGGCGCATTGATATAATACATCTTCATCGGAAGCGCCTGCGCGTACAGTCCGCTTTCCAAAAACGCGCGCACGGTGCCCGCAGTGCTTTCCGGCTTCAGGGTAACGCTGCGGTCGCCCTTATCCTTGAAGGTATACATTTCCTTGCGCACCACGTCGCTGCTTTCGCCTGCCGAGCGGGCGAACAGCTCCGTATGCTCCAGAACCGGGGTACGGATCTCCCGGTATCCGGCCAGCAGCGCCGCCCGGCGGCACTCGTTTTCTACCGCGCGCCAGCGGGCGCTTTCCGCGGGCAGCACGTCCTTCATTCCCTTCGGGATTTTCGTCAACATTTCCTACACCTCATTCCCATTCCGCGCCATGCGCAGATAAAGAAATTATACACACCCCCTTCCCCGCTTGTCAACCCGATAAGCGGCGGGAAAACGCGCCGCTTCCGACTTTCTCCGGGCCGCCCTCCGGTACTTGCCAATTTCCGGGGGATTATGCTATGATGACACTGATTTCTGAAACAAAAACAAGGAGGCGCACGGTTGATGAAAAAACGGCGCAGGCGCGGACTTTCCTTCGGCAGCGTGGTAATGCTGATCGTAACCGCGGCAGTGCTGGCGGGCTTCGGGACGCTGATCCCCCGCTTCAGCGGCGGCGGCAGCTTCGACCAGAACGCCGCACAGCTGGCCGTGGCGCTGGATCAGACCATCGTGAATTTTTCTTCCAATTTAAGCTCGATCACCGCTCAAAAGGAAACGAACCCGCCCGCCCCCCTGTGGGCGACGGCTACGCCGGTTCCCACCGCCACGCCCGTCCCCACGGCAGTGCCCAAAGTCAGCTTCCGGCTGTGCGCCGGGGGGATCCTGCACTGGAGCGGCTCCATCCAGAAATCCGTGCAGACGGACGCGGGCTATCAGTATGCCAACGTGCTGGCTCCGCTGCTTTCTCAGCTCAACGCGGACGTGACCGTGGCTACCCTGCGGAATTCACTCGTCGCCAGCGAAAAGATCTCCGACGGCAACGCGGACGTTTCGCTGGCTGCCGCGCTGTTCCAGAGCGGTTTCCGGGCGCTGAACCTGGGCCATCTCAACACGCTGGACTACGGTCTGGACGGGCTCTGGAAAACCCAGAGCGCCCTGTCGGACGCGGGGATTCTGCCCTTCGGCGCGTATCCGTCCGCCCAGCGTCGCAGCACGCTGACCCTGACCAACGCGAACGGCGTGAAGCTGGCTCTGCTCAGCTACCAGAGCGGCGTCAGCTCCGAGGGCCGGAAGGCCGTCTCCGCCGACGATCGGGCCTACGCGGTGGGCGAGCTGGATCTTTCCGTTATTCAGGAAGAAATCGCCGCCGCCCGGAAGGCGGGCGCACAGGTGGTGCTGGTATCCCTGTACTGGGGCAGGGAAAGCGCTTCCAAGCCCACCAACGATCAGAAGGAACTGGCTCAGTCCATCGCCGACGCGGGCGCGGATATTCTGCTGGGCGTGAACCCCAAAGCGGTACAGACGGTGGAGATTCTCACCGCCGACCGGGGCGACGGCCGTTATCATCCGGTTCTGTGCGCCTACAGTCTGGGCAGCCTGCTCACCTCCGACCGGCAGCAGCGTTCCAATCTGGCGGGCGTGCTGCTTCACACCACCGTGGAATATGATCCCGCTACAGATACCGTTGCCTTTGACGGGCTGACCTATACGCCTACCTATAACTGGCGCACCAAGGAAAACGGCTCCTACCGCTACCGGGTCTATCCCGCCAACCTGACCGAATATCCGGCGGACGTGAACAAGGATCAGCTGAATATCATGGCCAAGTGCCGGAAGATCATTCAGGACGTGATGGACGGCAGCGGTTTTACAGAGCAATGATTCTCACGATTCCATAGTGCAGGAGGAATGTTTCATGAAACTGCTTGCCGTAGGAAACAGTTTTTCGCAGGATGCATGTACCTTTCTTCACCAGACGGCGCAGGCTCAGGGGCTTGAGCTGGAGGTGACCAATCTCTACATCGGCGGCTGTACGCTGGAGACCCACTATCAGAACCTGCTGTCCGGCAAGGCGGACTATCAATGCGAGCAGAACGGCCGTTTTACCGGCCGGATGATCTCGCTGCCGGAAGCCCTTGCCATGGAGCCCTGGGATGGGATCGTCACCCAGCAGGCCAGCCATTTCAGCGGTTGGATGGACAGCTACGAGCCTTTCCTGACGGAGCTTCTGAGCGCCTTTCGCCGTGTCTGTCCGAACGCGCGGCTGTTCCTGCACGAAACCTGGGCCTATGAACGGGACTGTCCTAACGACTCGTTTTTCCGCTATCACCGCGATCAGGCGGAAATGTACGACCGTCTCCGCTGCTGCTACCGCACCATGGCCCGAAGCCATGGCGTTTCGCTGATCCCCAGCGGAGACGTCATCCAGCGTCTGCGCACGAAAGAGCCTTTCCGGGTACAGACGGGCGGGCGCTCCCTGTGCCGGGACGGCTACCATATGAGCTTGAGCTACGGCCGTTATCTGCTGGCC
>CAKUCE010000041.1 GCA_934643535.1 uncultured Clostridia bacterium
CCGTGATTCCGTGGGCGGCGGTGCTGGTGGTGCTGGCCAAGGAACTGGTGATGATCGCCGGGGGCGCGCTGCTGCTCAAGCACGGCATCGTGGTCTATTCCAGCATGGTGGGCAAGGTGGCTCACTGCCTGTTCATCGCCGGTCTTCTGCTGAGCTATTTCCACGAGGATTTTGTTCGTCTCTGTCCGGGCTGGTTCATGACCCCCGACCTGATCGTGATCTGGCTGGCAGTGGTCTGCACCCTGTGCGCCCTTTGCTTCTACGTCTGGAAAAACGTCCGTCAGGCCAAGGAGCTGGGCGTGATCGGCCAAAAGAAAAAGTAAAACGATTTTTCAGCGATCAAAACGCCGCCGGGTCTTTCCCCCGAAAGGAAAGCGCCCGGCGGCGTTTTTGGTTTAAGGGAATCGGCTAACGCTCCTTATTTGGCGCGGTAGCTGCCGCATTCGCTCTCGTCGCACTTGCCGGAGTGGCAGTCGCAGCGGGGCTTGACGTTGATGGCGTCCAGCTGGCACAGGTCGCCCGCGTCATGATGCTGACAGCTGGTCACCTCGCAGTGGATGCACTGATGCTTGTCGGAAAAGGCCATGTTCCTTCACCTCCCCATGACTTGATAGGGGCAGTTTGCCCATGGAGCGGCCGCTTCATTCATCCAGCCCCAGCCTGAAATGCATGAAAATGTAAAAATGCTGCCTGCCCTCGACCGGCTTCCAAAACTATGCTATACTGTAAACGAGTGTGTCCGCAGGGCATTTTTACACCGGCGGAGCCATACCGTCTGATTTTGGGAGGTTATTCCATTGAAAAAAATGAACCGTTCCGTCCGTTCCCTCTGTCTGGCCGCCATGATCGCCGCACTGTATCTGGCCCTGACGCTTCTGTTCCAGCCCATCAGCTTCGGCGCGGTGCAGCTGCGGGTCTCCGAAGCCATGACGCTGCTGCCAGCCCTCTTCCCGGAGGCGACCATCGGGCTGACGCTGGGCTGCTTCCTGAGCAACTTTCTGGCGGGAGCCAATGTGTACGATGTGGTCTTCGGCACGCTGGCGACCCTGCTGGCCGCGCTGATCTCCTGGCGGGTGGGCAAAAAAAAGCTCTGGTACGCCGCCATTCCTCCGGTGGTCTGCAACGGGGTGATCGTGGGGCTGGTGCTGACCTATGCCTATCAGATCCCCACCCTGTGGCTGAACATGCTGACGGTGGCCGCGGGCGAGGCAGTAGCCTGCTTTGCGCTGGGAATCCCGCTGGTGCGGTTCCTGAATAAGCATAAGGATAAGCTGATCTGATCTTTCAGACGTTTACGCTTTGTTCAACGGATCTCAAAGGGGGCGTTATGGCGCTATGACAATGAAGAAACGCATTTTGGGTTCCCTGCTGCTGGCCCTTCTGGCGATGCTTTTCTGCCAGCCTGCCGCCGCGGAGGCCTCCCGGCAGGAAAGTATCCGCATTCTCTTCGAAGAACTGGCCGAACAGGAAAAGAACGGCGCTTCCCTGTCTGCGGAGGAGGCGGCGGCCCGGAGCCAGTGTACCGATCCGGCCTGCCCTCATGTTTCCGTGGATGAAGAGGGCGGCGTAACCGCCCTGTGCCCCTATGGACAATATCTGCTGTCCGTGAATCCCTATATGGTGTTCAGCGCCAATCCCGTCACGGAACTGGCGCTGCAGCCGGGCACGAATCCCATTTACCGCAGCGGCACCTACCGGGTGACCGGCGGCGACGGCTCCTGCACGCTGCTGATCACCAGAGGCCGGGCCGTATCACTGCTGCTGGACGGCGCCTCGCTGGGACAATTGAAGCTGTCCGACGGCTCCGCCGCCGCGTTGCAGCTTTCAAACGGCGCATCCCTGAACGAGATCGCGCCCGTGAACGCGGCGCTGGAAATTTCCGGCAATGTGACGGTGCAGACCGTTTCCGCCGGCTCCCTGACGCTGAACGGCTCCGGACGGCTGAACGCAGGCAGTCTGAACGCCACGGTCTCCGGCGATTCCACCGGCAGCGTGCGGATCGTCTGCCAGAGCTTCGGCGCGGACGCGCTCCGGCAGCTGCAGAAGCTGACGCTTTCCGGCGGAGAAGGGTTTGCCGCCGATCTGCCCGTGGTCTTCCAGGGGACGGAGGTGCCGCTGGTTTTAAGCGCCGATCCCGAAAAGAACGATACGGCTTACGCCGCGCTGCCCGCCCCAGAAGACGGCAAGGCCTACAAGGCTCGCGTCAGCGGTCGGCAGATCCTTCTTTATCTTTCCGACGAACCTCAGGAATATGTGCTTTCGACAAACGCTGCCTCCGTGCTGACCGTGGAGGGGCCCTCTGCGGTCCTGACCAGTGAGGAAAACGCCGCCCAGAGCGCGCGGGTCAGCGCCGCCAGTCTGACGCTGCAATCGGCCCGCACCAGCGGCAGTCTGTCTCTGAGCGGAGCTTCCGCTTTCCGTGCGGAGGGAACCAATGCCTTCGGCCAGATGATCCTGGACGCTTCCGCCGGCCTGTCCCTGCGGCTGGGCGGGCGGCTTTCGCTGGATGGGCTGGTCAACAACGGCAGCCTGTCCCTGCAGGGCTCCGGCGTACTGGAAGCCGGCGGGCTGAGCGGAAACGGCTCCTATACCATTGATCCGCAGTGCAATTTCAGCGTGGAGCCGCTGCCTGCTTCCATCGGGGGACTGGTTCCCACGCAGATCCAGATTCTGGGGGACGAAAACGCGCCTGTCGCCGCCGCGCGGGTACAGCTGAAGCTGGGCAGCGGCGAGAGCTTCCTGACTACGACCGACAGCCGGGGCCGCATTACGCTTTGGCGCGCGAAAAAGCTCGATCAGGTGGACGCGGTGGCGCTGTCTGGCGGCGAGACATACTCCGCCGTCATTTTGAACGGCCAGGCCGAGACGGACGCCGTGCCGGAGATCACCGCCGCTTCCCTGACCAATCGGGGCGTGGTGTCCGTCACCCTGAAAAACGCGGGCGTTTGGGGCGTACAGTACATCGTGGGCGATGCGCCCGTGTCCATGCCGGATTCGTGGAACGCTTCCGCCCAGACCCTCTATGCCGCCGACGGCGAGACGGCCCTGTACCTGCCCGGCCTGAATCCGGGCGACGTGGTCAGCCTGCGGGTCTTCGCCGCCCGGGAAAAGAACGCGCGGCTCAGCGCCGCAACGGCGGATGCCTTTGTCTTCTATAAGACGCAATCCATCGCCATCGAGTCCAGAACTGCCTACGAGCCTGCCGGACAGAGCAGGACCTACAACGGTCAGCCCTTCCAGCCCTCCCGCCTGCCCCGGAAATGCAAGGTGGCGTATTTCCTGGAGGACGGAACGCCCTTGCAGACCCCGCCCACGAAAGAGGGCAGCTATTATGCCGAGATCACCGTTTTGGAGGACGATCCCGAATATCTGCCCGGAAAGGCCGTCATGCCGCTGGAGATCAAGCGCCGCGTGATCTATGTCTACGCGCTGGACGCGACCAAGCAGAAGGGCGAGGACGACCCGGAGTTTGAATTCGACACCGACGAGCTTTGCGGCCGGGACCGGCTGCAGGGCCGTCTGACCCGCGCCAAGGGCGAGGGGTACGGCAATTATGCCTACTTGACTGACAAGCTGTCCGCCGTGGATGAAAACGGCCATACGGTCAACCATTACCGCTTTGTGCTGTCCCCGGACAGCGGACATTTCTTCATCGACTGGAACTATCATCATTATCTGCCCTTCGACCCGTTGAGCGTGATCGACCCGGTCTACGAAGAAATCCATTTCAGCGACGGTACGTCCCTCAGGGTGCAGTACCGACTGGCTGACATGCTGAATCTGGACAAAACTTACTTCGGTTCCATCATCCGGGACACGGAAAGCGGCGAGGAGCGGCCCTTTACGCCGTCCCTGCGGCTGCGCCATGGCCGGGATGAGGCGCTGCTGATCCTGACCCCCACCGCCGAACTGAACAGGGACGGCGGCTACCGGACCGACCTGGGCGGTACGCCCCTCTGGCAGGGACGCACGCTCCGGCTGGGCTACTGGCATATTCAGCAGCTGCTTGGCAAGCACGTGGAGCATGTGGCATTCTCCCTGAACGGCGTTACGCTGACCTTCTCTCTGCGGGACCTGATGAGCGACGGCGTAGACCAGTACCGCAGACAAAGTGGATTGCCCAAGGGAAATACCGTTTTCCGCTTCGATCTGATCCCCGTGTTTTCCAACAGTGAGCTTTCCGCGCAGGAACAGGCCGCCTATGCCCTGCAGGGCGATGGCGCGCCCCTGATGCGCGTTCAGGCATGGCTGGAAAACGGCAGCGACCTGATCGACCTGTCGCCCGCCCTGTCCGGCGCGCAGATCGCTTTTGACATCAGCGCGCTGGCCAGCCGTCAGGAAAGCAGCTCTGCTTCCGCTGCCGAAACGGAGACCGTCAACGGCCAGCCCGTGAAACAGCCTGCGCAGGAAACGGTCGTCTCTCTGCTGCAGAATGCTTTCGCCGCCACCCAGCGGGAGGACGCGACCCAGCAGGAGCTGGACGAAGCCCTGCGCGTCTGGCGGGAGGCTGTCCAACAGACCGGCTGCGGCCTGCATCTGTTCCAAAAGGAAAAAGACGAGGCGCTTTCCAGCCGCCTGATCGTCCCCTATACTTTGTCCGAGCAGGGCTCCGCCCTGTATGCCGCGCTGATGCGCACCAGGCCCTACCTGACTGCCGCTTTCCAGCAAAGCGGCCTGTACGGCTGCAACCTGCACTAAGAGAGGTTTTTGACCATGCCCACCTTCCAATGCGATACCTCCGCCCTGCTCTGGGACGCTACGGCGGTTTCCAACGCTTTTTTGTGCGAATTCATGCCCGCCGCCCCGGACGGCTATGTGAAGGTCTATCTGTATGGCCTGATGTATGCTCACGGCGGTATGCTGGAGGAAGAGGGCGTGCTGGACGATCTGGCCAAGGCGCTGGAAATGCAGCGGGCCGACGTGGAGCAGGCGCTCCGCTACTGGGAAAGGTGCCGGCTGCTGAGCCGGGTGCAGGATCAGCCGCCGGTATATCGGTTTGCCAGTGTCCAGCAGGCGCTGTTGATGAAGCAATCCGCGCCGCAGGACCGGCCCTATGAAGAATTTGCCCGGGCGCTTTGCGATCTGTTCGGCTCCCGGCGGCAGCTTCACGGCAGCGAGACGGTGCTGGCCTACGAGTGGGTGGAGCAGCAGAAGCTCCCGCCCGAGGTGGTCATCATGCTGATCCGCCACATGATCTCCACCCGTGGCATCAAATTTCCTTTCAAAGACGCGCAAAAGGTGGTCAACGAGCTATGCGAGCAGAACGCCCGCACGCCTGAGGCTGCCGAGGCGGTATTCAGCCGCTCCGAAGCCGCATGGAAAGGGGCCAAAAAGATCCTTGGCCGTTTCAACGTCCACCGCGCGCCCACCATGGACGAAATGGATCTGTATGTGAAATGGACGCAGGAATGGGGCTATGCGCCCAAGGCCATCGAGGTGGCCTGCGGCGAGACTACGGCGGGTACCAATCCCAGCTTTCGCTATCTGGACGGGATCCTTTCCGGCATCCGGGACCGAAGCGGCGGCAAGGCCGTCACGGCGGCACAGGTCGAAAAGCAGCTGCGCGGCGAGGAAGACGAATCCGTCCGGGTGCGGGCCATGCTGGCCGCTTTCGGCAGCAGGGTCTCCGTGGTGGACGAGGGAATGCGCAGTTTGTATCAGGCCATGCGGGCGCTGGCTGCGGATGACGTGATCCTGCTGGCGGCCCGGGAGGTGGGCAAAAAGCGGGGCGAGCAGCATACCATCGAAAACGTGCTGCTGATGCTGGAAGCGTGGAATGACCGGGGACTGACGACCTCCGCCGAGGTCACGGCCTATCTGAAAAACGTCCGGGATACGGACAAACGCCTGCGGGCGCTGTTCGCGCTGGCCGGGCAGGACGCCAGCTGCACCCAGCCCAACCGGGAGCTGCTGCGCAAGTGGCGGGAGGAGTGGAAATTGTCCGACCCGCTGGTGGAGCTGGCCGCCACCTATGCCCGCAACACCCGGGAACCCATGCTGTATATGGACAAGCTGCTTTCCGGCTGGCGGGACAAGGACATTACCACGCTGGCGGAGGCCGAAGAGGAGCATCGCCGCTTTGCGGAAGCCGCCGCGGGAGAGCGGGCCAAAGCGCCTGCACCCGTCAAAAGGGTCATCGAACAGCAATACAGTCAGCGGGACTACGACCCCGAGGAATATGGCGGCATGAGTCAGGCCGATATTGAGGAGGCGAAGAAGCTGTGAACCGGGATCAGATCATTCTGCAGCTGCAGCAGGATTATATGAAGCGGCGGGAGGACAACCTGCGCCTGTACGAGCAGCGGGTGGACGAAGCATGTGAGCGCTGCCCCGGCCTGCGGGAGCTGCTCAACGCCCGTCATGCGCTGGTGCTGGGCGGCATTCGCGCCAGTCTGGTGGAGCGGAAGGAAGGAGCCAGTCAGCAGCTGCCCAACGCCATGAGCCTGCTCAATGACAAGATCGCCGCGTCGCTGAAGGAAGGCGGGCTTTCTCCGGACACGCTCAAGCCCATCTATACCTGTCCTGCCTGCCGGGACGAGGGGTATTTGTTCGACCCCTCCCGGCATATGTGCTCCTGCATGGAGCGGGAGCTGAATCGGCGCATTCTGGGCGAAGCAGGGCTGCAGGACGACCGGCAGACCTTTGAAAATTTCCGAGAGGAAATTTTCAGCGACATACCGGGCCGGAACGGCGTTTCCCCCCGTCAGGCCGCGCTGCTGGCCCGTAAGGTCTGTCAGGCCTATGCGGACAGCTTTCCTGACACTTCGCCCGACAATCTGCTGCTGACGGGCAAAAGTGGATTGGGCAAGACCTATCTGCTGTGCTGTATCGCTCACCGGCTGGCAGACCGGGGCATCCTGCCGGTCTATACCAGCGCCTATCATTTTCTGGAGCTGGCGCGGAAGGGATACATGGAAAACAGCTCCGCGCCCATGGCCCCTCTGCTGAACGCGCCCCTTCTGCTGATCGACGATCTGGGCACCGAGCCGCTGATGCAGAATATCACCATCACGCAGCTTTTTAACCTGCTGAACGAGCGCCAACTGGCCGGACTGCATACGGTGATCTCCACCAATCTGGATATTCCGGAGCTGAAGGAACGTTACACCGAGCGCATTTCTTCCCGGCTGATGGATGCCACCCGCTGGCGCAGGCTGACGCTGAGCGGAGACGACGTGCGCCGCAAACTGGGAGGAGCAAAGGCATGAACATTCAGATCTATGCCGCCAGGAAAAACCCGGATGTACTCAAGGCCGAACGCTTCTTCAAGGAGCGCCGTATTCCCTATCAGATGATGGATCTGAAGAAGCACAAGCTGGGCAGGAAGGAATTGGAACTGTTCGTCCGCGCCGCGGGCGGCGCGCAGGCATTGGTGGATCGCTCCGGCCAGAAAGCGTTGGAACGCCCCGTGGCCCACATGAGCTCCGATCATTTGATCGTGGAAGCCCTTCTGGACGATCCCTCGGCGCTGGTCAGCCCCATCGTGCGCAACGGCGGAAAAGTGACCGTGGGCGCACAGGAGAACGTATGGAAGGAATGGGTGGCACAGGGTTAACGCCTGGGAACGGGCCGGAAAGGAAGCAAAATGGAATTCAGACGCATGACTTCGGCGGAACATCCCGATTATGCAGGAGCCATGGAGCTGTATCGAAGCAGCTTTCCCCGTCATGAGCTGCGGGAAGAAGCCTCGCAGGAGCGCATCATGGGGCATCCTCAGTATCATTTTGACTGCGTGGATGACGGAGAATGCCGGGTGGGGCTGATCCTGTACTGGGAGACGGAACGGTTTATTTATGTGGAGCATTTCTGCATTTTTCCAGAGCTGCGGGGACGGAAATACGGTCAGCGGACGCTGGAAAAACTAAACGAAAAGGGAAAAATGATCATTCTGGAGATTGACCCGCCGGTGGACGAAATCTCCATCCGCCGCAAGGGCTTCTATGAGCGCTGCGGGTTCATGGCCAATCCGTATGCGCATGTGCATCCCGCCTACCACCGAGAATGCGAGGGCCACGGGCTGGTGGTGATGTCCTGCCCGGAAAAGCTGACCGGGAAACAGTACGATGATTTCGCCGCCTATCTGCGCAATGTGGTGATGAAGGACGCTTTTGAGGCCTGAAAAGCAGGGATTGCATTTGACTTTCCCATGGACGTGTGTTATACTGACTGATGTTGTGAAAGCCAATACTCCGGCGCTTTATGTGCCGGAAGAAACGAATAGGAGATGCGAATCATGAAGAGAATCAAGACCATCGCCACCCGTAATCTGTGCGAGAGCGCCAAAAAGGGCGGCTGCGGCGAATGCCAGACCTCCTGCCAGTCCGCCTGCAAGACCAGTTGCGGCGTGGCCAACCAGAAGTGCGAAAACAAGAACAAGTAATTTTGGAAAACACATGAGGCTGTTGCGGCAAAATGCGAGGCGGATCGTCCCTGCGTCGTGATTGCTGCGGCAGCCTTTTTGTGCATCTGCGAAAGAACGGAGGAACCAAGGATGGTTCATCAGTATCAGCTCAACGGCTACAACATTGTGCTGGATTCCTGCTCCGGCTCCATCCACGCGGTGGACGAGGTGGCCTATGATATAATCGCCCTGTATCAGCAGCACGAGCCGGAGGAGATCGTCCGGCTGATCTGCGATAAATACGCAGGCCGGGAGGATGTGTCCGAGGCCGACGTGCGGGAGTGCATCGGCGACGTGGAGGAACTGGTCAAAGAGGGAAAGCTCTTCAGCCCGGACACCTTTGCTCCGCTGGCGGGCACCTTCAAGGAGCGCAGCGGCGACGTGGTGAAGGCGTTGTGCCTGCACGTTTCCCACACCTGCAACCTGAACTGCTCCTACTGCTTTGCCAGTCAGGGCAAATATCACGGCGAGCGGGCGCTGATGAGCTATGAGGTGGGCAAGCGGGCGCTGGATTTCCTGATGGAGCATTCCGGGAGCCGCACCAATCTGGAAGTGGATTTTTTCGGCGGCGAGCCGCTGATGAACTGGGACGTGGTCAAGCGGCTGGTGCAGTATGCCCGCAGCGTGGAAAAGGAGCGGGGCAAGAATTTCCGCTTCACCCTGACCACCAATGGAATGCTGATCGACGACGACGTGATCGACTTTGCCAACAGGGAAATGAGCAACGTGGTGCTGTCGCTGGACGGCCGCAAGGAGATCAACGACCAGACCCGGGTGGACTATGCGGGCATGGGCAGCTATGACCGTATTGTGCCCAAGTTTCAGAAGCTGGTCAAGGCCCGGGGCGGGAAGAACTACTACATGCGCGGCACCTTTACCCACCGCAACCCGGATTTCACCAACGACGTGTTCCACATGGCCGATCTGGGCTTTACCGAGCTGAGCATGGAGCCGGTGGTCTGCGCCCCCGACGATCCCGCCGCCCTGACGGCGGAGGATCTGGAGATCGTGAAGGAGCAGTATGAAATTCTGGCCAAGGACATGCTGCGCCGTGAAAAAGAGGGCAAACCCATCACCTTCTACCATTATATGCTGGACCTGACCGGCGGCCCCTGCGTATACAAGCGCATTTCGGGCTGCGGCTCCGGCACGGAATACATGGCCGTGACCCCCTGGGGCGACCTGTATCCCTGCCACCAGTTCGTGGGCGAGGAAAAGTACAAGCTGGGCGACATCTGGCAGGGCGTGACCAATACGGCCCTGCGGGAGGAGTTCCGCTCCTGCAACGCCTACGCCCGGAAGGAATGCGACGACTGCTGGGCGCGGCTGTACTGCTCCGGCGGCTGCGCGGCCAACGCCTATCACGCCACGGGCAGCATCCGCGGCATTTACGAGCCGGGCTGCGAGCTGTTCCGCAAGCGCATCGAGTGCGCCATTATGATGAAGATCGCCGAAGAGGACGCGCAGGAGAATGAAAACGCCGATCGTTGATTTTGTGCGGCGCTATCAGGAGGCCGGCATGGTGCGGTTCCATATGCCCGGGCACAAGGGCACGGGCTTTCTGGGCTGCGAGGGCTTCGACATTACGGAGGTCGGCGGGGCGGACGAGCTGTACGAAGCGGAGGGGATCATCGCGGAAAGCGAACGGAATGCCGCGTCCCTGTTCGGTTCCAAACGCACCTGCTATTCCACCGAGGGCTCCAGCCAATGCATCCGCGCCATGCTGCGGCTGGCGATGCTGCGGCAAACCGGCGGTACGCCGCTGATCCTGGCGGCGAGAAACGTCCACAAGGCATTTGTCTACGGGGCGGCGCTGCTGGGGCTGGAGGTGCGCTGGCTGTGGCCGGAGGAGACCGGCTCGCTGTGCTCCTGCCGCCTTTCGCCAGAAGGGCTGGAAAGCGCATTGGCAGAGCTTCCCGCGCCGCCTGCCGCCGTGTACGTCACCAGCCCCGACTATCTGGGCGGCATGGCAGATGTGCGGGGCTTTGCGGAAGTCTGTCACCGGCATGATACGCTGCTGCTGGTGGACAATGCCCACGGCGCGTACCTGCATTTTCTGGAAAAGCCCCTGCATCCGCTGGATCTGGGGGCGGACATGTGCTGCGATTCCGCCCACAAGACCCTGCCGGTGCTGACCGGGGGCGCGTATCTGCATCTGAGCAGGCGTGTCTCTGACGAGCTTTGCGGCGAGGCCAAGCAGGCGTTGGCGCTGTTCGGCTCCACCAGCCCATCCTATCTGACGCTGTGCTCGCTGGATCGGTGCAACGCTTATCTGGCCGGGAAGTTCCGTCGGGAACTGGCGGAATGGACGGCTTTGCTGGCTGATACCCGGCAGACCCTGCGGCAAAACGGATGGGAGGCGGAGGAGAGCGATCCCCTGCGGCTGACGATCCGGGCGCCGGAGGGAACGACGGGGAGTGAAAGGGCGCGGCTGCTCCGTTCAGCCGGGATGGAATGCGAGTATGCTGACGGCGACCATCTGGTGCTGATGCTGACCCCGCAGAACCATCCGGAGGAGCTGCGGCGGCTGGTGGAAGCACTGGGCCGGAACGAACGTCCGCCAAAGCCGGCGGAAAATCTGCCGCTGCCCAAGGCAAAGCAGGAAATGTCCATCCGGGAGGCCATGCTGCGCCCACAGGAGCGGGTCCCGGCAGAAAAATCGCTGGGGCGCGTCTGCGGCTCGCCTACGGTGGCTTGCCCGCCTGCGATCCCCATCGCCGTATCCGGCGAGCGGATCGGCCCGGAGGCAGCGACGCTGTTCCGCCGTTACGGCGTGGAAAGCGTAGAAGTCGTGAAAGAGTGAAAACGCGGGGGATTCCGCTTGCAAAACCTGCTCCGCTGTGATAAGATAGGCACTGTTCCGGGTGCTGTGCCCGGCCCAAAGGAATGATTTCGCATCGTTTTCTCTGAAAGAGAGCTGCTCCCCGGCTGAAAGGGCGGCGGAAAACGGCGAAAGACCCGCCTTTGGCGACATCGGCCAATCCCCGACGGCCAGCCCCCGATACAGGGCGCACACGAGGTGAAAACGGCGCGCTGCGCGCGTTTTAAGCTGGGTGGTACCGCGAAGGCTCCCTTCGTCCCGGCGCACGGTCTGGCCGTGCGTGGGAGCGGGAGGGCTTTTTTCATACTCAAAAACACCGATCAACAGGAGGAAAAAACAATGGCGGATGAAAAGAAACAGGGCTTTGTGGAACACATTACGCCCCGGGACGTGGATTTTTCTCAGTGGTATACCGACGTTATTTTGAAAAGCCAACTGGTGGACTACGCCCCCGTGCGCGGCTGCATGATCATGCGTCCCTACGGGTATGCCATCTGGGAGCGCATCCGGGAGGAAATGGACAAGCGCTTCAAGGCCACCGGCCATGAGAACGTCTATATGCCCATGCTGATCCCCGAAAGCCTGCTTTTGAAGGAGGCAGAGCATGTGGAAGGCTTCGCCCCCGAAGTGGCGTGGGTCACCCAGGGCGGTAATGAAAAGCTGCAGGAGCGTCTGGCTATCCGCCCCACCAGCGAGACCATTTTCTGCGCCATGTACTCCAAGTGGGTCAGCTCCTGGCGCGATCTGCCCATGAAATACAACCAGTGGTGCAGCGTCATGCGCTGGGAAAAGAGCACCCGTCCCTTCCTGCGCACCAGCGAGTTCCTGTGGCAGGAAGGCCACACCATCCACGCTACCGCGGATGAGGCGCAGGAAGAGACCATGAAGATGCTGGACGTGTACCGGGAAGTGGCCGAGGACGAGCTGGCCATGCCTGTGCTGGTGGGCCAGAAGAGCGACAAGGAAAAGTTCGCCGGCGCCCGGGCCACCTACTCCATGGAAGCCATGATGCAGGACGGCAAGGCCCTGCAGGCCGGCACCAGCCACAACTTCGGCACCAACTTCGCCGAGGCCTACAACATCCAGTTCTCCAATAAGGAAGGCAAGCTGGAATACGTCTATGAGACCAGCTGGGGCGTGTCCACCCGCCTGATCGGCGCGATCATCATGACCCACGGCGACGAGCGCGGCCTGAAGCTGCCCCCCCGCATCGCTCCCATTCAGGTGGTCATCGTGCCCATCGCGGCCCACAAGGGCGGAGTGCTGGAAAAGTGCGCAGAGGTGCAGAAGGCGCTGGAGGCCGAAGGTATCCGCGTGAAGCTGGACGACCGCGATACTCTGTCCCCTGGATTCAAGTTCAACGACTGGGAACTCAAGGGCGTGCCCGTCCGTCTGGAGATCGGCCCCCGCGATCTGGAAAACGGCCAGTGCGTGCTGTTCCGCCGGGACACCTACGAAAAGCAGACGGCCAAGCTGGACGAGCTGACCAGCACGATCCCCGCGCTGCTGGACGACATCCAGAAGACCATGTACCAGCTGGCGCTGAACTTCCAGCAGGCTCACATCCACGAGGTCCACAACATGGACGAGCTGGGCAAGGTGGTGGACGGCGGTTTTGCCAAGGCCATGTGGTGCGGCGACCGCGCCTGCGAGGACAAAATCAAGGAGCAGTTCAACGCCACCAGCCGCAACATGCCCTTCGACCAGACGGCCATTGACGATCACTGCGTCTGCTGCGGCAAGCCCGCCAAGAAGCTGATCTACTTCGCCAAGGCCTATTGATGATGAAGATTCAGCAGGTTTTGTGGGACTGGAACGGCACCCTTCTGGATGATCTGGAATACAGCATTCAGGTGCGAAACAACATCTTTCCGGCCTTTCATCTGCCGACGCTGAGCGGCGTGGAGGAATATCACCGGCAGTTCACCTTTCCCGTGCGGCTGTATTACCAGCGGGCGGGCGTGACGGATGAGATCTTCGACGACGTGGCCCATGCGTGGATGGCCGAATACGAGCGCCGCATGGATACCATCCCCCTGCACGAAGACGCGGTGGAAACGGTGGAACGCTTCCATCGGGCCGGACTGCGGCAGACGGTGCTTTCCGCCAGCGAACAGACCATGCTGCGCCGCCAGCTGGCGCTGTACGGGCTGGGCAGCCGCTTCGACGCGATTCTGGGCCGGGGCGACATCTATGCGGGCAGCAAGGAGGCCATCGGCCGGGAATATCTGCAAAGCTGCGGCATCCCGGCGGAGGCCACCGTCATGATCGGCGACAGCCTGCATGACGCGGAGGTAGCCCGTGCATTGGGCGCTCGCTGTATTCTGGCAGCGCGCGGCCACCAGAGCCGGGCAACCCTGCTGGAAGCGGGCGTACCGGTGGTGGATTCTTTGCGGGAAGCCGCCGACTGGGTGCTGGAGCAGCAGTGAAGATTTGCGGCGCGTGAAAACCATGCGATTATCAAAAACGGCGGGGAGAAATCCCCGCCGTTTTTCGTTACCCTTGTTTTTCGATCAAACTGGCATACTGTTCCGCCAGCGCCTGCAGACGGTTCAGGGAAAGCGCCTCCCGCAGCGGTTCTTCCCGCGTTCCGCGCAGGAAGGAGAGAAACTGTCCCTGCAGGACGGTGAACTCCTGCGCAAGAGCCGTTTCGCCCGCCAGTTCCAGCATGGTAATGCCGTCCAGAAGCAGCGGACGGAACAGCCGGTTCATTGCCGGGGCATAGGCATCCGGAGCATGCTTTTCGGAGGCGAAGCGGATGAGCTCCTCACAATTTTCCCGCAGAACGGTCACGGAACGTCGAAGGAGCGGAACGAGGTTCTGCGGCTCGGCTGCCGCCGGCTGAACTTCTCCGACCATGGTTTCTTCGCTGACGGCGGACAGAAGCGCAGGTTCTTCTAAGGCAAACTCCGCCGGTTCTCCGCTGTTTTCATAGGTGGGACTGAGAAAGTGATACGCGCCGTCATAGCCCGTGAATACGACGGCGTGTTTTCCGAAAGCCGTCTGGACGCCCAGCATGACGGAAGGATGAGCCCGGAGGAAGGAGCAAAGCCGGGCGCGGGGAAGCGTTTTCTCTATCATCCGATAACCGCGCGGAAGCAGCCACAGGTCAAACCACGTCGCGCCTTGCAGCATTGGCCCGGAAACGTAGCTGTCGCCTTCCTTGGCAAACAGCCACGGCAGCTTCATTTCCAGCGCAATATGGAAATCCTCCGTATCGATCCCTTTTTGTTCCAAGATGGAGGCGAGAGCGGCATAGGAGCAGGAAGCCCTGAAGTGCATGTATTTCATCCGAACGCCCGCTTTCCTGAAAAGATGGTTCCAGCATACCGGGAAAAGAGGAAAAAAACAAGACTTGAAAAATAACGCTTTATGTGTGAGAATCTGGAAAAAGGGATGCTTGTTTTGCGGCAAATCCCTTTCCGACTTTTAATTCGCTTCGGCATGAAAGAAGTGCCCAAAAGCAGGCTAATGGGGAGGAAAAAGATGATCTTATATTTTTCCGCGACAGGAAACTGCCAGTACGTTGCGGCGCGGCTTGCACAGGCCGACGGACAGCCGACGCTGTCGATCGTGGACTGCATCCGGGAAAACCGTTATGCTTTTGCCGACGAGACCATCGGGATCGTGTCGCCCACCTATGACTGGGGCCTGCCGAGCATCGTCAGGGAATTTTTGGAGAAGGCCTCTTTTCAGACGGAATACCTGTACTTTGTCGCCACCTACGGAACGACCCCCGGCGCGACGGGGTATATGGCTCAGAAAGCCATACGGGACTGCCGAATCAGCGCGTACTATTCCGTGCGGATGCCGGACACGTGGACGCCGATCTTCGACCTTTCTACCCCGGAAAAAGTGGCGAAGTATACCAGAACAACGGAAGCGGAGATCGACGGCGTTATTTCCAGCGCTGCAAAGCGACGCACCAACCGGCATATGGCGGGGCGTACCCCGGCCTTTCTCACCGAGTGGATCGCTCAGCCGCTTTATGATCGGAAAGTGCGGCGTACCGCTCATTTCCGGGTGGAAGACACCTGCATCGGCTGCGGACTTTGCGCGAAAAAATGCCCGGTACAGGCCATTGAGATGCAAAGCGGAAAGCCGGTATGGGTCAAGGAAAAATGCGTGATGTGCCTTGG
>CAKUCE010000042.1 GCA_934643535.1 uncultured Clostridia bacterium
TGTGATTTCTCCATGATGACACCCTCTTCGTTGTGATAGTGCCATTATACCACTTAACTCGTGTAGACACAACCTAGGATTGTCCTACTCAATCATACCCCTTACCAAGCCCTATTTCAACATCAATGTAGAGCTTGCAGAGAGTTTCCTCACTATCGTGAAAATCAGACTGGATCGTGTTTTTCGGGAAGAATTGCGGCCCTTCCGGCAACTCCTTCAAAAGATTTGTCCGACGGTCTGGCATTCTGTTTCATGCCTGCCGGCAGTACGTGAGGCTCTTATTCTTCTTCCATCCGTTTCCGGGCTTCGTCGATGGACGCCTGTACGGCGGCCGGAGCGGGGCCGCCGGGAATGGAGCGGCCCTCCACGCAGGTTTTCAGACTCATGGCTTCGAATACGTCCTGCTCAAAGGCGGGATGGAAGGACTTGAGTTCTTCCAGCGAAAGATCCATCAGCGCTGCATCGGACTTGATGCAGTAATTCACCAGCTCGCCAACCACACGATGGGCGTCCCGGAAGGGTTCGCCTTTTTTGGTCAGATAGTCGGCGCAGTCTGTAGCATTGGTAAAGCCCCCCGCAGCGCCCTTTTCCATTACATCCTCCCGGAAGGTCATGGTGCGCAGCATGGCCGTGAACACGGGCAGGCTCTTCAACAACGTATCCCGCGCATCAAAGAATGGCTCCTTGTCCTCCTGCATGTCCTTGTTGTAGGCCAGCGGGATGCCCTTCATCACCGTCAAAAGGGACAGCAGATCGCCGTAAACCCGACCGGTTTTCCCTCTCAGCAGCTCCGCCACGTCCGGATTTTTCTTCTGAGGCATGATGGAGGAGCCGGTAGAAAATGCGTCGTCCATTTCCACAAAATGGAATTCGGAGGAATTCCACAGAATCAGCTCTTCACAAAAGCGGCTCAAATGCATCATGCACAGGGAGGCTGCGGACAGGTAGTCCAGCAGAAAATCCCGGTCGCTGACACCGTCCAGGCTGTTCTGGGTGATGGCCGGGAAATCCAGCAATTCCGCCACCCGCTGACGATTCAGTGGATAGGTGGTGGCGGCCAGCGCGCCGGAGCCAAGCGGCATCACGTTGGCCGCGTCATAGGCGTACTGGAAACGCTTCCGATCCCGCAGAAACATCTGCACATAGGCCATCATGTAATGGGCCAGCGTGACGGGCTGAGCCTTCTGCAGATGGGTATACCCCGGCATGATGGTTGTCAAATGCTCCTGCGCGATCTGCAGGAGCGTCTCGATCAGCTCGTCCAGCAAAGCGCGGGTTTCCACGCAGGACTGCCGGGCATACATGCGGGTATCCAGCACGCACTGGTCGTTCCTGCTGCGGCCCGTATGCAGCCGCTTGCCCGCCTCGCCGATCCGCTGTATCAGAATGGTCTCCACATTCATATGAATATCCTCGGCCTCGGTAGACCACTGGATTTTTCCCTCCCGGGCGTCGTTCAGAATGCCTTTCAGCCCTTCTACGATCTTCTTCGCATCCTCCGGCGGGATGATGTCTTCCTCACCCAGCATGGTGGCATGAGCGATGGAGCCGAGAATATCCTGTTCATATAAACGGGAGCCAAAACCGATGCAGGCGTTGAACGCATCTACCATGGCGTTGGTTTCCTTTTCAAAGCGGCCGCCCCAGAGCTTCATTGTATCGTCCTCCTGTTGTTCGGGAATATGATCATAGGTTTGTCCCGATAGAACCATACCACTTTTCCCCGGTTTTGGCAATAGTAAATCATAAATATGCAGCATAAAAATTCGTATAGATGAATATTTTATGCATATTTGTCTTTGATATTCGGAAAAACTGAATAAAAATTAAAAATAGGGGTTGACTTTTGGAAAACGCTGTATTATTATTACCCCATCAAAACGAAGGAGGCTACCAACGATGAAAAAAATGATCGCCCTGATTATCTGCGCCGTACTGATGCTGAGCTGCCTGTCCGCCATTGCGGCTGCCGAAGAGGCCAAACCGCTGGAAGGAAAGAAGCTGACCATCGCGTTAAGCCCCAACTTCATGTTCTTCGAAACCGTTTCCGAAACCGATCCCACCGGCTATGAAGGACTGGATATCGACATTATCAAGGAACTTTCCGACATGCTGGGCTTCGAATTTGAGATCGTGCCCATGAGCTTTTCCTCGCTGGTAGGTTCCCTGCAGGCCAACAGCGTGGATATGGTCATTTCCGGCATGACCGCCACCGAAGAGCGGAAGCAGATCGTGGATTTCTCCGATGTGTACTGCGTTTCCAGCGTAGGCTGCATCACCAAGGTGGATTCCGACATCAACTGTTATGAAGACCTGCAGAATCAGATCGTCTGCTGCTCTCAGGGCACCAACTATGAAATGATGATCGAAGCGATCCCCGGTGCGACGCTGAAGACCTATCAGGGCCAGGCTGCCGTGGGAACCGCCGTGGCCGAAGCTACCGACGGCGTGGTCGCCGGTCTGACCAGCATCAACGGCTCCAAAAAGCTGGCCACCACCATGCTGGATGCGGACGGCAACGCCATGCTGAAATACTTTGCGCTGGAAGACGCACCGGCGGACGAATACTGCATGGCCTTCCCCAAGGGCAGCGAGCTGACCGCCCTCTTTAACGAAGGCATTCAGGCGCTGAAGGATTCCGGCAAGCTGGATGAAATGATCCACTACTGGCTGTATTAAGGTTCAGGCGCCAGAACGCCCTTCCCCTTTCCGCGGCGCTCCCCGGTTCTTCCCGGGAGTGCCGCGCCTCCGCGTCTTTCGACCATTTTCAATCGTTCACACAGGAAGGAATGGAACGCCGTGCAACTGGATTTTGGAATCATTCTGGACTGGCTGCCCGCTTTTGGCAGCGCACTGCTGGTAACGCTGGAAACCACCGTGTGCTCGCTGATTCTGGGTTTGCTGATCTCCCTCCCACTGTCCCTGTGCAAGATTTCCAATCTCAAGCCGCTGCAGTGGTTTGCTTTCTTTTACACCTCGGTCTTCCGGGGCGTGCCGCTGCTGGTGCAGGTGTTCATGATGTATTTTGGCATTCCGCTGGTACTGCCCGTACGTTTTACCGCCTTTCAGGCCGGCACGCTGGTATTCGCCATGAACTCCGCCGCGTACATTTCCGAAAGCCTGAAGGGCGGCATCAGCGCCATCGACCGGGGGCAGTATGAGGCTGCCATGGCGCTTGGCATTCATTATCCATCCATGATGAAGGATGTGATTCTGCCGCAGGCGATCAAAAGCGTGCTGCCCAGTCTGGTGAACGAATTTATCAGCCTTTTGAAGAATACTACCCTGATCGCCTCCATCGGTCTGGTGGATATTCTCAGTGTGGGTCAGCGGATTCAGGCCCGGACATACCGGGCATTTGAACCGTTTTTCGCCATTGCGGTCTTTTATTATGTACTGGTGCTGGGACTGTCCTTCCTTGGCAAGGCATTGGAAAAGAAGGTGAACGCAAGTGATCGAAATTAAAGGGCTGTACAAGGATTTTGGCGCGCTGCATGTACTGCGGGGCGTGAGTCTGAACGTGGAGCAGGGCGATATCATCTCCATCATCGGGCCTTCCGGCAGCGGAAAATCCACGCTGCTTCGGTCGATCAACCTGCTGGAAAAGCCTACCTACGGCGAGATCTGGGTAGAGGGCAGGCTGATCACCCCGCCCGACCCTTATCTGCACTGGGACGTGATCCGCGCATCCAAAACCTACGGTGAGCTTCGCGCACAGGGAATGGAAGACGAGCCCGCCATCATGAAGATCAAAAAAGAAGATCTGCTCAAGCCCCGGGAAGGCATGGCCTACCAGAAGCTGATGCGGAAGATCATGAAAGACCATTTTGAGGACACCTATTCCGTCCGCCGCAGGGTCGGGATGGTCTTCCAGCACTTCAATCTGTTTCCGCACATGACGGTGCTGGAAAACATGATCTATGCGCCCATGAAGGTAAATAAGGTGCCGAAGGAGCAGGCCGTCGCCAAGGCCCGGGAGCTTCTGGACAACGTAGGGATGCTTTCTAAGATCGACGCCTATCCCGGCAAACTTTCCGGCGGTCAGAAGCAGCGGGTGGCTATCGCGCGGACGCTGGCCATGGAGCCGGACGTCGTGCTTTTTGACGAGCCCACCTCCGCCCTTGACCCGGAGATGGTCAAGGAGGTCCTAGAGGTCATCAAAAAGCTGGCCCAGACCGGCATGACCATGGTACTGGTGACTCACGAGATGGGTTTTGCCCGGGAGGTATCCGACCGCATTTGTTTTCTGGACGAGGGGGTACTCATCGAAAACGCCCCGCCGGACGTCTTTTTCTCCACTCCCAAATCCGCCCGTGCGAAAGAATTTCTGGACAAAGTCCTCTAAGCAGAGAAAACAGAATCGCCGGTCAAACACTAGCGCCCTTCTGTCCCCTTTCAAAAGGGAAGAAGGGCGCTGATTGGTATTTGGAATGAAGGGCATTCGTCCTTTCTGGACGAGCCGTTCAGGTTTGTTGTTCCCGTTGTTTCAATGCATGTTCCCCTGCGCCGCAAGTATGGAAGCGCAGATTTTTGCCTACGAATATTGGGCATTCCCCCGTTCTCATTCAGGAACCTTCACCTGTTCCCCATCCCGGAACGCAGTTGATATTCCTTGGGCGTACAGCCGATATATTTCCGAAAGACCTTGGAAAAATAGTAGGCGTTTTCGTAGCCTAGGCGGTTGGCCACTTCATAAATCAGATAGCGGCCCGCTTCCAGCAGCTCGCAGGCGCGTTTCATTTTCATTTGATTCACATAGTCCACAAAGCCGACCGAAAGCTGACGCATGAACAGGGACGAAAGATAATTGGGAGAAATATGCACCGCCGCGCTGACGTCGTTCAGGGTCAGGCGCTCTTCCACATGCTCCTGAATGTAGCTCTTCGCCAGATCCAGATAATCCCGCCGCTTTATGCCGTCCGTATGTTCAAAGGCCTTGAGCAGTTGAGAACGCAGTTCGTCCAGCCATGCTGTCAGCTGCCGCAGGCTGGAGGATTGAATTCCCTGCAGCAGAAAAATCTCCTCCTGCTGCTCGTCGCCCAGCGCGCCTTCCAGTACCGGCGAATTGTGCAGGCCCTCCCGGATGCACTGAAAAGCCTGCGTACAGTGGTGAACCGCCGTTTGCCGGTCCAACGCAGTCAGAGCGCAGCAGGTTTCCAGCTCGTGAAACCACCGGGACAGCTCCGCCCCGTCGCATTTGACCAACGCCTGCATCACCCGTTCCAACGGCGGCCATGACGGCTCTGCTTTTTCTTCTGAGGACAGCGCGGCGTCCTCAAAGCAAAGCAGCTTCTGCGGATGGTGAAAAAAAGCGGTTTCCAGCAGGTTCATTTCCTTCTGAAGCTGTGCGAACTCTTCCGCGCCCTGATGCAGCCCCGTAGCCAGCACGGAGATTTCTGCGCTGGTGATCGTGCGGATGATATGCAGCAGCTTCTCCTGAAATTTGGCGATCTTTTCCTTCCAGTCATCCGAAAGGCCGTAGGAAAACACATAAAAGCTGCGGTCTTCTCCCTGCCACTGAACGGATTTCGGGAAGAAGGCAGCTTTCATTTTGTGGATCATATCTTCCGTGGAAAGCAGCACCTGCTGCGTATCCCTGGGAGTAAAATCCGGATAGCTTGGGATCTGCTCCAGATGAATATACAGATGCATCAGGCAGAATCCGTCAAAGGCATGCAGAGAATCACACAGCGCAGCAGCCTCTCTGCGCCGGCTTCCAGCAGGCTGACGCATCAGCAGCGGCAGATTGATGGTCAGCGTTTCCTGCGTATGATCCATCAGATAATCCTGCACCCAATGATAGCGCTGCATCTGCTGACGTTCCAGATGAAGCTGCCGGGCTTTTTCGATAGCCGCCGCCAGTTTTTCGGGTTTCAGCCCGCTTTTGAGCAAGTAATCGCTGGCGTTGAAGTGCAAAGCGTTTTGAAGCAGTTCGAAATCCTGATAGTTGGTCAGCATGATAAAAACGATGTCCGGTGCGCTTTCCGAGAAAATCTCCAGAAGCTGTATCCCCGTATAGACCGGCATTTCAATATCGCAGACGACAATATCCGGTCGAAGCGCCCGAATGCCGTCCAGCGCCGCCTGCCCGTTGTCTGCCGTGCCCACCACCTCGCAGTCAAGGCTTTTCCAGTCCAGCATATATTTGATGCCGGACAGTGCCAGCTGCTCGTCATCCGCGAGAAAGACCCGTGTCATTGGTTCATCCCCTTTCCTTATTTTTCCAACGGGATGCGAATCACCGCCCGGGTTCCCCTGCCGCTTTCGCTTTCATAGAAAAGACCATATTTTTCGCCGTATACCAGCTTGATCCGGCTGCGGACGTTGGCCGCGCCGATGCCGCCCTTATCTGCGGCTTCCACCTGCCCGTTCCAGACCTTCGACCTGATCTATCTGATGACCAAGGGCGGACCGGGCCGGGCGACGCTGACGCTGTCCCAGTATATTTATGATCAGGGCTTCAGCTATTTCAACGTGGGCCGCGCCTCCGCTGCGGCGCTGGTGCTGTTCGTCATTGTGGCGGGCCTGACCATGCTGCAAAAGAAATTTGAAAAGAACGATTTCTGATCCGGCTGGATCGGATGAAAAGGAGGAAAACAGGCATGGTCAAACGCGAATCCATTTTTCAAAAGCTGCTGATTTATCTTTGCCTTCTGCTGGTGCTGGTCGTCACCATGGTCCCGCTGGTGTGGATCATTTCCGCCTCGTTGAAAAGCAATAACCAGATCTTTGTGTATCCCATCGAATGGATCCCCCGCCATCCCAAATGGAGCAATTATTCCACGGTATGGCAGAAGCTGCCGCTGTTGACCTATGTACGCAACTCCGCCAAGCTGACGGTCTGCGTCACGCTGATCCAGTTGTTTACCTGTTCCTTTGCCGCCTATGGCTTTGCCAAGTGCCGCTTCAGGGGCCGCGACCGGCTGTTCATCCTGTACATCGCCACCATGGCCATTCCGTGGCAGTCCTATATGGTGGCTCAGTATGTGATGATGAGCAAACTGCATCTGGTCAACTCCCATCTGTCCTACATTTTGCTGAAATGCTTCAGCCCCTTCGGCGTTTTTCTGATGCGCCAGTTCTACAAGGACATTCCCGACGAGCTGCTGGAAGCCGCCCGGATCGACGGTCTGAGCGAATTCGGCATCTACCGCCGCATCATGCTGCCCCTGTCCAAGCCCGCGCTGGCCACGCTGACCATTTTCACCGTGGTCAACACCTGGAACGACTACATGGGCCCCTACATCTATCTGACCTCCAACGAACTCAAAACCCTGCAGATCGGCATCAAATCCTTCGTGGGCCAGTACAGCACAGAATACGGCTACATCATGGCGGCCACCCTGCTGTCGCTGATCCCCATCACCGTAGTGTACATCGCCTTCCAGCGCTTCTTCATCGAGGGCATCGCTACCAGCGGCATCAAGGGATGAGCCTGATAAACGGAATCGTATTCCTGTAAGAAACGGCCTTGCTCCGGATTATTTCGAAGCAAGGCCGTTTAAGCATGAAGCTCACCTGCAGCGAGCTTTTTCGCCGAAAACCGGCAGGTCGGTATGAATGCAGTCAAAGGAAGGCCGCGGCTCCTCTGCCTCCTTGAAGAGACTGGTGGCCCTGGCCGCTTAAGCCTCTGAAGGTTTGCAGCAGGCGCTTCTTTAGCGGGCCGGCAGCGGCAGACGGGATGGTTTAGTCCAGCCGCTCAAAATGAGGAATATCGTCCATGGTGACCGGCAGCGTCACCGTGCAGCCGCCCCGGAACGTCTCTCCGTTCCAGCCTTTCCAGCGGCCTTCCGGCAGTCGGACCTTTTTCTCGGTCGCCCCCTTTTCCAGCACCGGGGCTGCCAACAGACGGTCGCCCAGCATGAACTGGGTGCTGACGCTTTCAAAGCCCTGTCCCGGGAAGGCATAGGCCATGTGCCGGGTGATGGGTTCGCCGGTTTGGGCGGCATTCTGCGCCAGCCGGTAGAAGGTGTCGCCCAGAGAAGCGTGCAGCTTCAGGGCATCGACCACCCGGGCGGCATTTTCTTCGTTCAGCACCCGCCACGGTGAAACAGACATCTGCATCATCCCCATAAAGGCGTTGGCCTGCGCCCAGCGGACAAACAGTTCTTCGTCCATCTTCTGGCCCTTGTTGAAGCAATCCAGAATACCGCCGCCCACCATATCCGGGCAGCAATAGGCATAGCCCAGCAGTCCCTGCAGCAGCGTATGAGGGATCAGCGTATTCAGGCCAAAGTCGTTCCAGCTATGATACTTGTCGTGCAGCCGGGCCACAATGGGTTGGCCGCCGAATTTCCGTGCCGCGCGGAACTCATTGAGGGGATAATGAGAACCCACCTCGTTGAATACCGCCGTCTGTTCCCGGGCCAGCATGGGCACATGGGACCGATCGCTGTCCTGATAGAAATAAACGTCGCCCGCGTCGAACTTGTAGCCGTCCACGCCATAACATTCCATGAGCCGGTGCAGCTCTCCGTGATACCATGCCGCCGCCTCGGGGTTGCTCAGATCCAGCACGGCGCTGTAGCCGCTCCACCATTTTCGAATGGCGATTTCGCCGTCTTTGTCCAAAAGCAGATAGCCCTTGTCCCGAAGCTGTTTGTAATGGGTCCCGGCGCTGCCCACAATGGGAGAAGTCCAGATCATGACCCCGAAGCCCATCCGATGCAGCTCGTACATCAGGGCTGCCGGGTCTGGAATCTTTCCCTTGTGAAATTCAAATACACCGTAATCCTCCTGCCAGCCGCCGTCGATCATCAGAATACCGGCAGGCAGGCCATGTTCCAAAATGCCTCTGGCATAGCGGAGAATGTTTTCCGTCGTCTGCTCTGTGCCCAGCTCGATCCATGTATTATACTGGGGTTGGGTGAAGAAACGCCGGTCCGGCAGCGTTCCCGTAAAGGGAAAATGCGCCCGGCAGGCGGCCAGATAGGCGCCCCGCAGGTCGCCGAAGCCTTCCTCCAGCAAAATTTTCCCCACGCCGCGGCATTCCATCCTCCCGTCCCTGACTTCCAGCACGAAGGGACGTTCGCTCCAAAGGCAGCGCCCCATGGAGGACACGTACAATGGGGCGAACTGATCGTTTTCCCGCCCGTGATCGGGATCCAGCGTCAGGGCACTTTGGGCCGTCAGGGGCATCTCGTGACCGTAGTGGACGCTTCCGCCCCACCAGGCTTCTCCCGGAAGCATTGAAAAACCGAGCTGTTTCATCATCTTTTTCTTATCCTTTCAAACCGGTCGTGGCAACGCCTTCTACCAGGTATTTCTGAAAGCAGACAAAAATCAGCAGAACCGGCACCAGCGACAGGGTACTCATGGCGAAAAGGCCCGTCCAATCGGTGGCAACCGTAGGGTCGGCAAACATTTTCAGCGCAATGGAAACCGTGTATTTCTTCGGCTTGCTCAAATAAATCAGGGGGCCGAAGAAATCCTGCCACGTCCAGTAGAAGGAGAAAATGGCCGACGTGATCAGTGAAGGAACCGACAGGGGCAGAAGTACGCTCAGATAGGTGCGGAACCAGCCGCAGCCGTCGATCTTGGCCGCTTCATCCAGCTCGGCGGGCACCCCCCGCATGAACTGCATGTTCAGGAAGATGAAGAATGCGGAGCCGCAGAACTGCGGAATGATCAGGGGCAGATAGGTGTTCAGCCAGCCCAGCGATTTGAACACCATATACTGCGGCACTACCAGCACCTGACTGGGCAGCAGCATGGTGCCCATCAGCAGGGCAAACCAGAGGTTTTTCTTTTTGAAAGGGATCCGTGCGAAACCAAAGGCCACCAGCGAGGAGGAAGTCACCGCACCGATGGTGGAAAGGATCGTCACGAAGGCGGAATTGGAGAAATACGTAGCATAGGTATAACGGCCGCTCCCCTGCCAGCCCTTGACGTAGTTTTCCCAATGGGGCGGGTTGGCGATCAGGCTGTGGGCCTGCGTGAAGATCTGGCTGTTTTCCTTCAGCGAGCTGGCGATCATCCATGCCAGCGGATAGATCATAATGATGGAAAGCAGGATGACCGGGATATGAAAGGCCAGCGCTTTCCTGACTTTTTTGCCGTTCATAGGGTCATTCTCCCTTCGATTCGTAGTGTACCCAGCTCTCGGAGGAGCGGAACACAAAAATGGATACCACGCCGATGATGCACAGAAGCACCCAGCTCAGCGCGCAGGCATAGCCCATCTTGTAATACTGGAAGGACTGCCGGTAGATGTAGAGGGCGTATACCAGCGTTTTGTCGAAGGGGCCGCCATTGGTGATGACCATGCTTTCGGTAAAGGTCTTGAAAGCAGTGATGATACCCATCAGAAGGTTGAAGAAGATCACCGGAGACAGCATGGGCAGCGTGATCTTGAAAAAGCGCTGGGGCGCGCTGGCGCCATCGATCAGCGCCGCCTCATAGTAGCTTTCCGGAATCTGCTTGATGCCGGAAACGAAGATCAGCATGGAGGAACCGAACTGCCACACGCCCAGCAGCACCAGCACATACAGCGCCGTGCCCGGCTCGCCCACCCAGGAGCGGGTCACGTTAAGGCCGACGGCCTGCAGAAGGGAATTCAGCGCGCCGTCCGCACCGAACAGCTTGCCCCAGATGATCGCAATCGCCACGCTCCCGCCCAGCAGGGAGGGCACATAAAACAGCGTGCGATAGATCCCAATGCCCTTATGGCTGCGCGTCGCCAAAATCATGGCGATCAGCAGCGAAAACGCCAGTCGGAAGGGCACCAGCAGCAGCACGTACTTGAAGGTGACTCCCAGAGAGGTGTAGAAAACCGAATCGGAAAACATCGTCCGGAAATTTTCAAGACCAATAAACTCCGGCGCTCCAAAGCCGTCGTATTTGGTGAAGGCCAGATACAGAGACGCCAGCATGGGAAACAGGGTGAAAACAAAGAAGCCGAACAGCCAGGGGGCGATAAAAAGATAACCGGCCCGGTTGTCTGCGATCGCCTGACGATTTTTCGCCTTGCGCCGGGTGCATGGTATTGCCGTCATGATGATTACCTGCCCTTGATGAACCGACGGCCGCGCGCTGCGCGGCCGGTGCGGTGTGATTTTGGGGAAAGCCGCCCCCGAGAGGCGTTTCTCAGGGGCGGCGGAAAGCGTTTACTGGTTCAGAGCCTTTTCCGCAAAGGCGAACAGGTCGTCCGCAGCCTGCTCGGGGGTAGACTGGCCGAAAAGCACCAGCTGAATCTGCTTGTTGAACTCGTCGCTCACTTCGCTGTTGGCGGCGGGGTCGGGCGCAAAGATCTTGGAGGAGAACTCAGGCAGCACATTGGAGATGTACTCGAACACGCGCTGGGTGGTGTCGTCCAGATTCTCCGCGACCTTATTGGCGGCCTCGGTGTTGATCGGCACACCGCGGCGGCCGGCCAGGAACACGTTCGCGTCCATATCGTTGATCCAGTAGTTGATGAAGGTCGCAGCCGCATCCACGTTTTCGGAGGTCACAGGCACGCTGAACAGCTGGGAGGGCTTGATGTACATGCCCTTGCCCGCGGCGCTGCCGGGCAGGATGTTCAGGTTCAGGCCGCCGAACTCGCCCTTGAGCAGGTTGTCATAGGTGGTGTAGGTATCGGTCCAGTCGAAGATCATGGCCGCTTCACCCTTGGCGAAGGAACGGTCCTCGTTGGAGATGTTGGTGGTCAGCACGGAGACGTTGTCGGTCGCGCCGGCGTCGTGGAGGCGCTTCATCATGGCGAAATGGTCCACCAGCAGCTGCTTGTCAAAGCCCAGCGCCTTCTGGTCGTCGCTGTACAGATCCTGACCCACGCCGCGTGCGCGGATACGAAGTACGCTCATGTCAAAGCCGGGCAAGCAGACGGCGATCTTGCCGGTCTTTTCGGTGTATTCCAGGCAGAACTTTTCGAAATCTTCCCAGGTGGCGTCCTGGGGCAGCAGCTCCATACCGGCGTCCTTGAGCAGCTTTTCGTTCTGGATGAAGCAGAAAGCATTGGAGCCGATGTTGATGCCGTAGAGCTTACCGTCGAACACGCCGCTGGACAGAGCGCTGTCGCTGACCTTGCTCAGGTCGATCTTGCCGGCTTTCACCAGCTCGTTCAGATCCATCAGCAAGCCCTTATCCACATAAGCCTGAATACGGGAGTAGTCCTGACGGATCACATCGGGCAGATCACTGGCCGCGGCCAGCGTGTTCATCTTAACCCAGTAGTCATTCCAGCCCAGATACTCGGCCTCGTACTCAATGCCGGTGGCCTTGGTGAACATATCGCACAGCTCCAGCTGGAAGGCGTTGGAGACTTCCGAGCCCCACCACGCAATGCGCAGGGGTTCATCCGCCGCCAGTGCGGAAACGCTCACGCCGCACAGCAGCACCAGAGTCAGAAGGATAGAAAGCAGTTTTTTCATGAATCGAGTCCTCCTTGTCAGTTTTGGGATTGCCAGGTTCTCTTCCCAGCGTTTATCCTGAGTATATCGGAACCAACGGAGGCCCGGTACCGGACAAAATGACCTAAAATACCGAAAAAGTGACTTTTGCTGGAAAAGGCCGTGTTTCGATGCGCTTTTTATGCTTCTTCTCTGCCGCCCTGTCCCGCCCGGAATTTTCCCGGGGTAACGCCAACGGATTTACGGAAAACCTCGATAAAATATTTGGCGTCTCCGCCGAAGCCGACGCGCTCAGCCACCTCGCCGATGGAAAGCTCCGGCTGAGCGGTCAGCAGCGTCTGCGCGGCCTGAATACGGCAGGCCGTCACATAGCTGGAAAATTTCTGCCCG
Organism: uncultured Clostridia bacterium; assembly: GCA_934643535.1. Lineage (GTDB taxonomy): Bacteria > Bacillota > Clostridia > Christensenellales > Aristaeellaceae > Limiplasma. The sequence continues at coordinate 12,738 of CAKUCE010000042.1, forward strand.
GTGCGTTTCTGGAACAGACGGCTCACATAGGTTTCATTCATAAAGAGAAAATTGGCGCACAGGCTCTTCAGGGAAAGCTCCGGATCGGAAAACTCCTCTGCCACCAGCGAAAGCACCCGGGCCACGATCTCACCGTACCGGCGGTTATCGTCCTCTTCCTGCGGCTGAACCTCCAGCACCCGTTCCAGCGTGCGTTTCAGCTCCGGGGCCTGCACCGGCTTCAGCACATAGTCTGCCGCACCCAGCCGCAGCGCCTCCCTCACGTAATCAAAATCCTGATAACCGGAGAGGATAATGAATTTCGCCTGCGTTTTGCCCTGCAGATCCGCGATCATTTCCAGCCCGTTTTTACCGGGCATGACCACATCCGTGATCACCACGTCCGGCTGGTGGGTCAGAATCAGCCGCTCCCCCTCGCTGCCGTCCCGTGCCTGAGCCACCAGCTGAAGGCCCAGCAGGGAATAATCCACCAGCGTTTCCAGCTTTTGACGCATCAGCTCCTCGTCATCCACGATCATCAGCTTTTTCATCGCCCAGCACCTCCTTGGCCATCATGGGAATCCCGGCGGGGATCATGACGGAAATATTCGTCCAGCAGTTTTCACGGCTTCGGATGCGGATCCTCATGCTGTCCCCATAGGTATAATAGAGCCGACGGGCCACGTTGTGGAGCCCGTGAATGTCCGCCTGCGTAAAGTTTTCCGGATGTTCGAAGGTTGCCGCCTGCTCCTTGGGAAAGCCGACACCGTTATCCCATACGGAAATCGAAAGCCGCTGTCCCCTTCTGCGAAGCCGCACCCGGATCCGGCAGACGCCCACCTTCTTTTCCAGCCCATACTTTACGGCGTTTTCCACCAGCGGCTGAAGGATCATTTTCGGCATCAGCACCCCGCCGTCCTCCGCCTGATAGTCAATCAGCGCGTCCAGCCGGTTTTCGTAGCGGATGCGGTAAATTTTCAGATACTCCTGCACCAGCAGCACCTCGTCATCCAGCGAGACGTGGGTATCCCATCGGAAAGAGGCCCTCATAAAGTGGGCCAGCGCCATGGTCATCTGAGCGATTTTCCGATTATGGCTGGACTGAGCCAGCGCGGTGATGCTATCCAGCGTATTATAGAGAAAATGCGGATGAATCTGCGCCTGCAGCATCTTGACCTGCGCCTGCGTCACGGACAGTTGCTTGCGCAGGTTCCGATTGACCAGATGATCGATCTGCCCCAGCAATGCCCGAAACCGCAGCGCCAGCGTACCCACTTCGTCCTGCTCGGCCAGCAGACTGTCGTCGAATTTGGCCAGAAAATCGTTGTCCTTCGTTTCCCGAACAATAGCGGTCAGCCGGTTAAGCCGCTTGAAGATACGGTTGGAAAGCCTTGCGCTGGTAAAAATAATAGCAATCAGGATCAGCGTCACGCCCATCGCCACGGCCATCTGTGTGCGATGCAGCACATTGGTGACCTGATCGTATGAGGACAGCGTAACAAACCGCAGCCTCTTGGCCGAAGGCTGGGACGCGGTGATAAAATACCGGCTTCCCGCCAGTGTTTGAACGGCGTACCCTTCCTCCGGCTGCCGCAGATCGGCCAGCATTTCGTCCGTCACCAGACTGCCCTGATACAGAAGCTGGTCGTTTAAATAGATCAGTGTGCTTTCCCCGGAGCTGTCGTGAAGAATATTGGCGCTGGCCAGCATTTCCCGTGTATCGACCAGCAGGGCCAGAAAGCCGATGGGTTCCAGCGTGACCACCTTGGCCTTTCGAATCGTCCGGCACAGCGCCAGCGACGGCTTTTCCCGATCGATGATCCGCCAGGAGATGCTGCCGTCCCTCGGATCGGAATCCATCAGCTCATAAAGCTGTTCCCGGAAAGGTTCGATCAGCAGAATGCTGCCATAGCTATGGAGAGAGTGCTGCTGATCCATCAGGGCGATCAAATGCACATAGTTGGGCCGGTTGAAGGACAGGCTGATCACCGCATCCACCAGCTCATGCTGGGTCTGGATCAGTCTGGACGATTCCGTCTCCTGTGCGATCATGGTCAGGGATTCCTGCACCTGCGCATTCTGAAAAACCTCCATGGACAGAGACTCTACCCGTCCCATGGCGCTTTCCAGCAGATAGGTCAGGCAATGGTTGACGTCTTCATGCTTCAACAAAAGCTGCTCATTGCAGGTTTTCACCATGATCTCCAAAGCTCCCCAGCTCAACGCCAGGCAGGCCGTCAGGCAAAACAGCAGCATCAGCCGTACCTTTCCATGAATCGTATGAGGGCGCAAGAGTTTCATGGCTTTCCTCCCGTATACAGCACCGAGCTTCCGAATGTAGTCTGATCATAGCATATCCGGCCGGTTCTTTCAACTGGCTTCAAGCAGGTTTCCTGCTTGGCAAATCATCGGCTTTGATCCCGATGGCATGGAAGCGCTGCCCCAGTATCCATGGCCCGGCAACAGCTCGCAATTCTACTACCCCGCAAAACAGCCTGAAGCGTTTGAGCCAGACCTTTGTTCACCCTTTTCTGATCTTCCGATAAACGCTTTCGGGAATTCTGCTCTGTCCGTCCAGCC
>CAKUCE010000043.1 GCA_934643535.1 uncultured Clostridia bacterium
TCAATACGGTGTACGCGGAGTTCTTTGACGGCGATTATCCCGCCCGCATCTGTGTGCAGGTGGCTGCGCTGCCCATGGGCGGGCTGGTGGAGATCGAAGCCGTGGCCATGGTGGAGGCGTAAGCAACCTTGAACGGACTGCTGATCGTCAACGCTTTTTTGAAAAACGGCAAGTTCGGCGCGCTTTACGACCTGCTGGCGTACGCGGCCCGGCGGCAGGAAATCGGCCTTGCGGTTCAGACCAACGCGGAAATCGTCTCCGCCCTTTGCCGGGGCGCGTTCCAGTCGGAAGACTATGATTTCTGCCTGTTTTGGGATAAGGACGTGCAGCTGGCTGCCCAGCTGGAAGGGCTGGGGATGCGGCTGTTTAATTCGTCAGACGCGATCGCGGCCTGCGACGATAAGGCCCTGACTTATCTGCGGTTGAAGCCGCACGGCGTTCCCATGCCCGAAACGGTCATCGCCCCCAAGACCTTTTCCAACGTGGGCTATACCGATCTGACCTTTGCCCGGGAGATCGGCGCGCAGATGGGCTATCCCCTGATCGTGAAGGAATGCTTCGGCTCCTTCGGAATGCAGGTGTACTGGTGCCGCAATGAAGCCGAACTGCTGGAAAGAATCGGCAAGCTGGGCGGCGCGCCGTTTCTGTTCCAGAAGCCGGTGATGGAAAGCCTTGGCAGGGATGTGCGGGTGAACGTGGTGGGGGACAGAGCCGCGGCGGCCATGCTGCGCCACAGTCAGAACGGCGACTTCCGCAGCAATCTGACCATCGGCGGCACGATGGAACCCCATGTGCTGACCCGCGAGGAAGAAGCGCTGGCCGTCCGGGCCACGCAGGCGCTGGGGCTGGATTTTGCCGGGGTCGATCTGCTTTTCGGCAGGGAAGGCCCGGTGCTGTGCGAGGTCAATTCCAACGCTCATTTCGTCACTACGCTGCAATGCACGGGCGTGAATATGGCGGAGGAGATCCTGCGGCATATCCGCAGCGTGTGCCGCCCCTGAAAGAAGGAGAAAATTCATGAAAATCGTCTGGCTGCTGTACCGGCAGGAGGATCTGTCCGTCAACCGGGATTATGCCCGGCTGATGCGGGAAAACGGCCTGAAGCGGGAAATCAAAATCGAAACGGTGCTGACCCGCGACCTGACGCTTACCTTGGACGAAAACGGAACGCCCTCCTGTCTGCGCAAGGGCAGGAAGGAACGCCCGGACGCGGTCATTGCCCGGATGAGAGAGCCGCTGTACAGCCGGCATTTCGAGCGGATGGGCGTGCCGGTCTTCAACGGCTCCGAGGTCTGCCGCATCTGCAACGATAAGCGCCAGACCCTGCAGTTCCTTTCCGGGCTGCCCATGCCCCGCACCACGTTCCTCACGCCTTCTGCGCCCATGCCTCAGGACGGTCCTGTGATCGTCAAACCTGCCTGCAGCCATGGGGGAGACCGGGTGGAGCTGGTGGAGACGCAATTCCAGTGGAACGACGCGCTGGAAGCGCTGCAGGGCGAACCGGCGCTGATGCAGTCTGTCGTCAGAAGACCGGGACGCGACCTGCGGGTGTATGTGCTCTTCGGCCAGATCGTGGCGGGCGTGATGCGCACCGCCCAAAGCGGCGTAGTGAGCAACTATAAGCGCGGGGGAAACGTGACGCTGCATGCCCTGACCCGCGAAGAACGTCAGCTGGCGGAGGAAGTGATCGCCCGGTTCGATGCGGCGGGCGCGCCTCTGTGCTTTGCCGGGGTCGATCTGCTCTACGAGGACTACGGCCCCGTCGTCGGCGAGGTGGAGGACGTGGTGGGAAGCCGCATGCTGTACCGCGTCAGCGATCTGGACGTGGTGGGGCTGTATCTGGACGAAATCCGACGGAGAATCTAGCCGAACGGGCGAACGCGTGGTATAATGAATCCGTTCTCCCGGTTTTTCGAATCTGTACCATGGAGGCTGAACATGATCCCTTTCAATATTCCCCCTTATGTGAAGGAAAGCTCCGACTATATCGCACAGGCCATCGCCAATCGCAAAATTTGCGGCGACGGCCCCTTTACCAAACGCTGCAATCAGCAGCTGGAGGAAATGACCGGCGCCTGCAAGGCGCTGCTGACCACCTCCGGTACCTCGGCCATGGAGCTGGCGGCGCTGCTGTTGGACGTGAAGCCCGGCGACGAGGTCATCGTGCCGTCGTTCACCTTCGTCAGCACGGCCAACGCTTTTGTGCTGAGGGGCGCAAAGATCGTCTTTGTGGACGTGGATCCTGCCACCATGAACATGGATCCCGCCTGTGTGGAGGCCGCCGTCACGCCGAAAACCAGAGTGATCGCCCCGGTGCATTACGCGGGCGTCTGCTGCGATATGGACGCGATCAACGCCATTGCGGCGGCGCATCATCTGAAGGTGATGGAGGACGCGGCGCAGGCCGTAGGCTCCACCTACAAGGGACGGGCGGCAGGCAGCCTGAGCGACGTGGGCTGCTACAGCTTCCATGAGACCAAGAATTTCAGCATGGGCGAGGGCGGAGCTACCGTCCTGAACCACCTAGAGCTGGTGGAGCGGGCCGAGATCATCCGGGAAAAGGGCACCGACCGCAGCCGTTTTTACCGGGGGCAGGTGGACAAATACACCTGGGTGGACATCGGCTCTTCTTTCCTGCCCAGCGAACTGAACGCGGCCTATCTGCTGGCTCAGCTGGAGCAGCGGGAGAAGATCACCGCGCGCCGCATGGCCCGCTGGACGGAGTACGATCAGGGCCTGCGGGATCTGGAGGAACAGGGCCGGCTGGAGCGGATGAAGGTGCCCGCCGAGTGCGGCCATAACGCTCATATGTACTATATCAAACTGCGGGATCAGGAAGAGCGGGCTGCGCTGATCCGCTTCCTGAAGGAGCGGGAGATCAGCGCCGTGTTCCACTACATCCCCCTGCACAGCGCCAAGGCGGGACGGGAATTCGGCGTTTTCTCCGGGGAGGATCGCTACACCACCCGGGACAGCGAGCGCCTGCTGCGGCTGCCGCTGTACTATGAAATGACCGGCGAGGAAAGCGCCAGAGTCATCGAATCCGTTCACGATTTCTTCCGGGCTGAGAAATAAAGGAGGAACACCTTATGTGGAAAAAGAATTGGAGCCTGACCGGAGTCAGCCTTGCGGCGATCATCTTCTACGCGGTCTGCGGACTGCTGCTCCTGCTGCTGCCGTCGGAAGCGCTGGCTATCGCCAACTATGCCATTGCGGCGCTGCTGCTGGCGCTGGGCGTGGTCTGCATCATCGGCTACTTTCGGGGCAGCGTCATCATCGGCCAGTTCGGTTTCCTGCTGGCCGTGGGAATGGTGCTGGCGACGCTGGCCGTGGTAATGTTCTGCTATCCGACCCTGCTGGCGAGCCTGCTGCCCGTGATCTGGGGCGTGTCCCTGCTGATCGGCGGCTTTGGAAAGATCCAGTTTGCCGCCGATCTTCGACGCTTCGGCGACCGCCGCTGGTGGACGCTGCTGCTGGGCTCGCTGCTGTCCTTTGCGCTGGGCATTCTCTGTCTGGCCAATCCCATTTACATTGCGCAGACTATTTTCGTGTTCATCGGCATCTGCCTGCTGGCCGAAGCCGTGCTGGATCTGGTGACGCTTTTGATGGTCCGCCGTCATCTGCGCCGGTTTGAAAAGGCCATGGAGGTCTGAAAATTCTCATTTTATCAACCGGCCCCATTCCTGGACGCTCAAGGGAATGGGGCCGGTTGTTTTCGTAAGCTGGAATGCGCTCACGAACGATTGGTGATGATAGAAAACCGCCCTCTTTCCCGGCACTTGGGGAAAGAGGGCGGCTCGTTTGCAGACTTGTCAGTCCTTGGCGATCTCCCCGGCCTGCGTCAGGGCGATCTTGGTAATGACCGGGCCGGTCAGCTCGTAAATGAGCGTGCCAGCCAGAATGATGGCCTGAATCTGTCGGCCGTACTGGGGCAGCTTGGTCAGGGTCATGGTGGCCAGACCGATGGCCACACCAGCCTGCGGGATCAGGGTGAAGCCCAGATACTTCTGCACATTGGGGTGAGCGTGTACCATCCGGGAACCCACCATTGCGCCCAGCCACTTGCCCACCACGCGGAACACCACGTAGCAAACGCCCACAAGGCCCACCGTGGGCAGCACGCTCAGGTTCAGCTGCGCGCCGGAGATCACGAAGAACAGCAGGAACAGCGGCGGCGTGAAGCGGTCGGTCTGCTCGATGACCACATTGGCGGTCTTGCACACGTTGGTCATCACCGCGCCGATCATCATGATGCACAGCAGGTTGGACAGGCCCCACAGGTCGCACAGGCCCAGCGCCAGAAAAATGGCGGCGATGGTCAGCGCCAGCTTGTTGCCCCGGGAATGGAAGAAGCTCATGCACAGGCTCAGCACAAAGCCGATGACCGTGCCGATGACCAGCGAGCCCACGATCTCGCCCAGCGGGATCAGCGCCATGTTGACTACGGTCATGGGCGCGCCGCTGACCATGGCCTGCGCCACGCTGATGGAGATGGCATAGGCCATCAGGCCCAACGCGTCGTCCATGGCCACCACGGGCAGCAGCATTTCGCACACCGGGCCCTTGGCCTTGTACTGACGGATGACCATCAGCGTAGCGGCGGGGGCCGTGGCGGAGGCAATCGCGCCCAGCGTGATGCACATGGGCAGGTCAAAGCCGGGCACGCCGCAAAGCGACAGGATGATCAGCACGATGTCCACGATCAGCACCGCGCCCAGGCCCTCGCAGATGGTGATGACCACGGGCTTGGTGCCGATACGCTTTAAGTAGCTCAGCTTGAATTCCGCGCCGATGGAGTAGGCGATGAAGCCCAACGCCGCCTCGGTGATGATGCTCAGGCTGTCCGTCATTTCCTGGGAAAGAATGCCAAGCACGGAAGGGCCGATGAGCAGGCCGCCGATCAGAAAGGCCGTCACGTTGGGCATGTGGACCAGCTTGATAAAACGGCTGACCAGCAGACCGGCCAGAATTGCGATGGAAAGCGCCAGCAGGGTCGTCATTGCTGATTGGCCCCCAATCCTTCCACAAACAGGGCGGGAACCGCAAACATAATGCCGGTGTCCGGGTGATCCAGTCCGCCCACCACCTGACGCACCACCAGCTTGGCCTTCTGCACTTCGTCCTCGCTGAGAACCATCATCAGGGTCTTGCTGCTTTCCCGGGCCGGGTCAAAAAGCTGACGCAGCGCTCCGAACATGGGCAGGTCGTCCCCGCTTTTGTCGATGACGCGCATCATGCCCATACTGTCCAGCACGGTGCAGCCGTGAATGCCGCTTTCCAGAAGCCGCTCCAGCAGCGTTTCCAGGTATTCGGTTCGATTGAGCACCAGAAATAGTACCTGCATAAATTTCGCTCCCTTGCCAAAATCAGGCGGACGGCACAGAGTGCCGGCAACCGCCGCAACCAACTATTATAGGTTGTTTTTGGCATAATGCAAGGGCTTTCGGCACTTTTTAGCGCTTTATTTTTGCGGGCTCCGGGCGTAGGCGGAGGGAGAGACGCCCACGATATTCTTGAAGACCCGGCTGAAATAAAAGCAGTCCTCAAAGCCCACGGCTTCCGCTACTTCACCGACCGTCATATCGCCCGCCGCCAGCATGGATCTGGCTGCGGAAATGCGGATCAGCATCCGGTAACGGACGGGGCTCATGCCCGCAAAGCGCCCGAACAGGCGGCGGAAGTAGCACTCGCTCATGCCGCACAGGGCCGCCAATTCGGCCACGGGCGTGTTTTCGTTCCAGTGGAGCTTCAGATATTCCACCCCCGCCCGGATAGGATAGCGTTTTTCCGATTCGCCCAGACAGAAGGACAGCACGTGCCGGAGCAGCCGGTAGGCCTCCGCTTTGATGCAGATCATGGAGCGCTTCGGTGCGTGATAGGCCGCGGAAAGGTCCTGAAAGTATTTCTCGAACCGTCCGCCGTCACGGCTGATAAGCAGCGGAGCGTCGCACAGAGAAAGTGCCCGGCCGTTTTCTTCCTGAAGCACAAAGTTGAACAGAATATCCTGAATGCGCGCGGAACCTGCTGCTTCGCATTCGATGCGCACGGTGTACAAAAGCCCCATGGGCAGGTAGATCAGATCGTTTTTTTCAGCCAGCACCGTGCCGCCGCCCACCACCGAAAACTCCATCCGTATATCGCCGGTGATCAGCATCAGGCCGTCGTAGGGGCGGCCGGCGTTCTGATAGCCCGTGTAGCTGTGGCTGTCATTCCAGCTTTGCAGCACTATCTCCGGCCCCGCAATTTCAAAATCGGCATAATAGAGTTCTTCCAGATTCACGCCATTCCACCTCGGTATGAAAGTATAACATCTTTGTATCGAAAAATCCATGAAATCTCGAAAAATTCATTCTCCGAAAAACGCCGCTCTGGTATCATGACCTCACCAGAAAACAGAGGAGGTGCTGCATATGCAGCAGCTGAAGAAAATGAAAACGGCGCTGATCGGCAGCGGCATGATCAGCGGGATCTATCTCAAAAACATGAAGGAACAGTTCGACATTCTGGAGCTGGTGGGCTGCTCGGACATCCGCCCCGAGCGCAGCAGGGCCCGGGCGGAGGAATTTGGCGTCCGCTGCATGAGCAATGAAGAGATCCTTGCAGATCCCTCCATCGAAATGATCGTGAACACCACCTATCCCACGTCTCATTTCGAAGTCTCCAAGGCTGCGCTGGAAGCGGGCAAGAACGTCTACTGCGAAAAAATGACCACACTCTCTGTGGAACAGTCCACCGAACTGATGGAACTGGCGGCCTCCAGGGGGCTGTTCGTAGGCGGCGCGCCGGACACTTTTCTGGCGGGCGGGATGCAGCTGGCCCGGCAGCTGCTGGACAGCGGCATCGTCGGCACGCCGGTGGCGGCGGAGGTCACGCTGTGCCGCTCCTATCATCATGAGCGGGCCTATTCCGGCGATTACAAGCGTTTCGCCTTCGGCCGGAACGGCGGCATGATCTTCGATATGGGGTCTTACTATCTGACGGCGCTTACTTTTCTGCTGGGCCCGGCGCAGGCGGTCAGCGGTTTTTCTCAGATCAGGGATCCCCACCGCACTTATATGAATCCCAACTGTCCGCTGTTCGGGCAGGAAATGCTGGTGGAGTCGGACAACAACACGGTGGGTTCCATCCTTTATCAGAATGGTGCGCTGGGACATCTGCTGTTCACCTCCGAGGGCGTAGGGGCCAACCAGTCCTTCAAGCTCTACTGCACCAACGGCACACTGGATCTGGGCGACCCCAACGAATACGGCGGCGTGATCAAAGTGACCAACAAGAAGGGAGAGATCAGTGAGATCCACACCACCCATGCCTATACGGACGGCAACTTCCGCGGTCTGGGCGTGGCCGACGCGGCATATGCCATCCGCAACGGACGGCCCGCCCGCTGCTCCGGCGAGATGAACCGCCATGTGCTGGAGATCGCGCTGGGCATTTTGGAAAGCAGCGCCACCGGTCGGACGCATCAGATGCAGACCAACTGTCAGCGGCCCCAGCCCTTCGCCCCCGGCTACACCGAACGGTCGGAGCTGGTCATGAACGTATAAACAACAAGCGCCCACAGGGCAGAATGGAGAAGAAAACATGTCTCAGTTAGGAATTCAGATGTACACCCTGCGCGAAACCATGAAAACCCCCGAAGATTACGAGACGACGCTCCGCCGCGTGGCGGAGATGGGCTACACCAACGTGCAGCTGACCCCGCCCGCCTTTTCCAGCGCCGAGGATTCCCAGCGCCTGCTGGAAAAATACGGCCTTGCCGCCGACTCCGCCATCTGCGGCGTTTACCTGATCCCCGAGAGACTGGAGCAGATCGAAAAAGACGCGAAGACGCTCAAGACCGATGTGGTGCGCACCGACTCCATCCGCCCCGAGGACCGCGGCGACGCGGAGGGCTACAAGCGCTTTGCCGCTCACCTGAACCTGTGCGGCGCGGAACTGAAGCGGCGTGGGCTCAAGTTTATGTATCACTTCCATTCCTTTGAGTTCGTCAAGCTGGGGGATACCCGCGGCATCGACATTCTGCTGGGGGAAACGGACCCCGAAAACGTGCTGTTCCAGCCGGACGTGTTCTGGCTGACCGCTGCGGGCACCGAGCCCAGCCGCTCACTGGAGATGTTCCGGGGCCGCGCGTTGTACATGCATCTGAAGGATTATGTGATCGTCAAGTCCGACTCCTCCGTGCTGGAAGAAACCAAGCGGGCCAGCGCCCCGGTGGGTACGGGCAATCTGGACTGGCAGCACATCCTCGAGACGGCCAGGGCCATCGGCATTCAGAACTTTGTGGTGGAGGACGATATGGGCGTGCTGGATCCCTTCGAAAGCGCCCGTCAGAGCATCGCCAATATGAAAAAGCTGGGTTTCTGAAGCAGAAACACGCTGATTTCATTTGTCGGCAGAGGACTGTCCATAAACGGGCAGTTCTCTGCTTTTTTGATATGTGAATTTCGAATGGCCGGTATAGACAAGTCCCCAAAGCCTTATCAACCCATAAGAAAACGTTGGGACGGCTGCCTGCAATGATATATTGACGAACCAAAATCTCTTTATTATAATATGTCCTTGGTGACGGGCCAAAGGGGGAGACCTCTTCGGGTCGTCCTGTTCTCTGTAAGGGGGAACTGGCAAAAAGAATCAGACTAATTCTTAAGGAAGGGATGTTATTGGATCGCAAGAAGAAACTCCTGCCGCTGCTCGGCTACTTCGGGCTGCTGATCCTGATCGTAGCCGCTGTTTTCCTGACGGGCAAGCAGGGCGGCGGAGAAACCATCAAAGAGGTCATGAAGGACGCCGTTCTTCATGAGGATAACCGCATCGCCTTTCTGGGCGGCATGACGGTGAACCCCGGACTGATCTCGGCCTACACGGTGACGGGCATCCTGCTGCTGTTCGCGGCGGCGATGCGGATCTTCGTCATTCCCCATTTCAAGGAGATCCCCGGAAAGCTGCAGATGCTGCTGGAAACGCTGGTGGGCACGTTCGACAATCTGGCCAAGTCCAACAGCCCGCATCGAAACGGTTTTCTGGGAGCCTATGTTTTCGGCGCGGGCGTGTATATCTTCGTCAGCACGATCTTTGAACTGCTGGGCCTGCAGGTCATCACCACCACGGGCCGCTCGATGGCCATGCCCGCTCCGCTTTCGGATATCAACGGCGCGATCGCCATGGGCTGCGTGTCCTATCTGGTCATCCTGTCCGGCGGTATCGTGTCCAACGGTTTCCGGGGCGTGGGCAGTACGCTGAAAGAGTTCTCTCTGCCCATTTCCATGAGCTTCCGTCTGTTCGGCGCTATGCTCAGCGGCCTGCTGGTCACGGAACTGGTGTACTACAGCATCACGCTCAGCTTTGTGCTGCCGGTGTTTGTGGCGGTGCTGTTCACCCTGCTGCACGCGCTGATCCAGACCTACGTGCTTACCATGCTTACGTCCGTGTTCTACGGCGAGGTTTCCGAACCCCATCAGAAGAAAAACAAGAAAGGTTGATTGCAATGATGAATCACAATGTCCGCCGTATCCTGTCCGCCGCCGTGCTGGCGCTGGTGCTTGTCCTGTTTGTGGGCGCCGCTTTTGCCGAGGAGACCGCCGGTGCGGACGCCACCAGCATGAAGGCCATCGCCGCCGCCGTGACCATCGGTCTGGCCAGCGTTGCGGGCGCCATCTCCATGGGCATGGCCATTTCGAAGGCCTCCGAGGGCATTTCCCGCCAGCCTGAAGCCGCGGGCGAGATCCGCAGCAGCATGATGCTGGGCCTGGTGTTCATCGAGACCGCCATCATTTACGCCCTGATCGTGGCCATCCTGATCGTCTTTGTACTGTAAGCGCTGAGGGAGAGGAAAAACGATGCAATTACCTCTGAATATCGACTGGCAGCAGATCTTGCTGCACGCCCTGAATCTGGTGATTCTGGTAGGCGGCCTGTATGCCCTGCTGTTTAAGCCCGTGAAGAAATTCATGGATCAGCGGACGGAAAACTATCAAAAGATGAAGGCCGACGCGGAAAACGCGCAGGCGCAGGCCGAAAGCCTGAAAGCCGAGCTGAGCGAGCGCATGAAGCAGGCGGACGCGGAGGCCCAGACTTACCGGCAGGAGGCCATGGACAGGGCGGAAAAGGAAGCGGGCGCGGTGCTGGATTCCGCCCGGAGTCAGGCGGAGAAGATCGTGAACGCCGCCCGGGAAAAGGCCGCCAACGAAGAAAAGCAGATCGTGCAGAACGCCCAGAGCGAGATCGCCCGCCTGAGCGTGGAAGCGACCCAGAAGCTGATGGACTACAAACTGTCCGACGTGTACAATCAGTTCCTTGACTCTGCGGAAGGGAGCGAAGTCCATGACCAGCGGTGACACCTCCGGACGCAAGGTCTTTCTGCGCAGCGCGGAAAGACCCGACGAGGCACAGGAGAAGCGGCTGAACGCCTTCCTGTGCAAGCGGTACGGCGAAGGCACGGAGCTGGTCTGGGTGGAGGATCACACGCTGGAAAACGGCTTCCGTCTGGAAACCGGGGACGATGTGTTTGACTGGAGCCCGCAGGGCCGGTTGAATCAGCTGGCCGCCCGTCTGAAAGCGGTGGACGCGTCCGAGCAGAACGTGATTCCGCTTCTGCGGGACACGGTGGAAAGCTGGACGCCCAAGGCGCTGGTGCGCACCACCGGCAAGGTGCTGACGGTGGAGGACGGCATTGCCACGGTTTCCGGGATGCCGGACGCTTTCTATGGAGAAATCCTCCTGTTTGAAGGCGGCATTCGCGGCATGGTGCAGAATCTGGACCGGGATGAGATCGGCTGCATCCTGTTTGACGACGACGCGGCCATCCAGCAGGGCAGCAAGGTGTTCCGCACGGGCCGGGTGGCGGGCATTCCCGCTGGCGAAAAGTTCCTGGGCCGGGTGGTGGACGCGCTGGGCAGCCCCATCGACGGGCTGGGTCCCATCGAGTCCGAGGGCTATCGGCCCATCGAAGCGCCCGCGCCGGATATCATCTCCCGTCAGCCTGTGAATCAGCCCATGGAGACGGGGCTTCTCACCATCGACTCCATGTTCCCCATTGGCCGGGGCCAGCGTGAACTCATCATCGGCGACCGCCAGACCGGCAAGACCGCCATTGCGCTGGACACCATCCTGAACCAGAAGGGAAAGAACGTGGTCTGCGTTTATGTGGCCATCGGCCAGAAGACCAGCTCCGTTTCCCAGCTGGTGGAGACGCTGCGCAAGCACGACGCGATGAATTATACGATCGTAGTAAGCGCCACGGCCAGCGACTCCGCGCCCCTGCAGTATATCGCCCCCTACGCGGGCTGCGCGCTGGGCGAGTATTTCATGCAGAAGGGCCGGGACGTGCTGATCGTGTACGACGACCTGAGCAAGCACGCGGTAGCCTACCGGGCACTGAGCCTGCTGCTGGGCCGCTCTCCGGGCCGCGAAGCCTATCCCGGCGACGTGTTCTATCTGCATTCCCGCCTGCTGGAACGGGCAGCCCATCTGTCCGATGAACGGGGCGGCGGCAGCATGACGGCCCTGCCCATCGTGGAGACGCAGGCGGGCGACGTATCCGCGTACATTCCCACCAACATCATCTCCATCACCGACGGCCAGATCTTTCTGGAAAGCGAGCTGTTCTTCGCCGGTCAGCGGCCTGCCGTGAATATCGGCCTGTCCGTTTCCCGCGTCGGCGGCGACGCTCAGACGCAGGCCATGAAGAAAGCCGTCGGCGCGATCCGTCTGGAGCTGGCCCAGTATCGGGAGCTGGAGGTCTTTACCCAGTTCTCCAGCGATCTGGACGAGGGCACCCAGCGGGAACTGCAGAACGGTCAGGCGTTGATGCGCCTGCTGCGCCAGCGGCAGTACCATCCCTACCGGCAGCATGAGCAGGTCATCCTGCTGATGGCCGCGCAGGGGCATCTGTTCCAGCATGTGCCGCTGAACCGGATGGAAGAGATCGTCGCGGAGCTGCTCAGCCACGTGGAGCAGGAGGAATCCGCCCTGTGCGCCCAGATCGAGGAAACGGGCAAGGCCAGCCCGGAGGAGCTTCAGCGCCTGCAAAAGAGCGCCGCGGCCTATCTGAGCCGGTTCGGCGCCGCAGCAAAGGAGTGAGGAACCGTGCCAAGCGCCCGTGAGATCCGCGTCCGGATGAACAGCATCCAGCAGACCCGGAAGATCACTAACGCCATGTACCTGATCTCCTCGGCCAAGCTGCGCAAGGCCAAGCAGGAATGGGATCAGACCCGCCCGTATTTTCAGGCGCTGAAGGCGGAGGTCAAGCGGATCTTCCGCACCTCCGGCCATGTACAGAGCCGGTATCTGTACCCGGACGAGGGCGAGCTTCCGCCGAACGGAACCTATGGCTTTCTGGTCATCACCGCTGACAAGGGGCTGGCCGGAGCCTACAACCAGAACGTGCTGAAGGAAGCCCACCGTCTGCTGCAGGAGCATCCGCAGACCAAGCTCTTCGTGGTGGGCGAGTATGGCCGTCAGTATTTTCAGCGCCATCAGGTGCCCATCGAGCGGAGCTTTCTCTACACCGCCCAGAACCCCACCATGCAGCGCGCCCGGGAGATCACCGCAGAGCTGCTGGATCGGTTCGACAAGGGCGAATTGCAGAAAATCTTTGTCATCTATACGGACATGAAAAACTCCCTGACGGAGAATGTCTCCGCCACGCGAATCCTGCCCTTCCACCGCTCGGCGTTCACTGCGCCGACTGATGAGAAGCGCATCTCGGAGCCCTTCGAGTTTTTCCCGTCCGTGACGCAGGTATTGGAAAACATCGTGCCCAGCTATGTGTCCGGCTTCATTTACAGCGCCCTGATCGACAGCTTTTGCAGCGAACAGAGCGCCCGCATGAACGCCATGAACTCCGCCAATGAAAACGCGGAAAAAATGCTGGGAGAACTGGCGCTTGCCTATAACCGGATCCGTCAGGCGGCCATCACGCAGGAGATCACCGAGGTCTCCGCAGGCGCGCGGGCCCAGAAGCGGAAGCGGCAAAAGCAGCACGCGCAGGGGAGAGAATCATGAATATCGGAAAAATTGTCGCAATTGCAGGCCCCGTCGTGGACGTGGAATTTGAGGAAGGACAGCTGCCTCACATCCGGGAAGCGCTGACGGTCCGCATCAACGGCGAGCGCCGCGTGATGGAGGTGGCGCAGCAGGTCGGGGACAACACGGTGCGCTGCATCATGCTGGCGGCTACGGAATATCTGGCCCGTGGCATGGAAGTGGCGGCGGACGGTCAGGGCATCAGCGTGCCGGTAGGCAGCCATGTGCTGGGCCGCATGTTCAACGTGCTGGGCGATCCCATCGACGGCGGCGCACCCGTGCCCGCAGGCGCAGAGCGCTGGCCCGTCCACCGCAAGGCTCCGTCCTTTGCCGAGCAGAGCCCGTCTGTGGAAATTCTGGAAACGGGCATTAAGGTCATCGACCTGCTGGAGCCCTATGCCAAGGGCGGCAAGGTGGGTCTGTTCGGCGGCGCGGGCGTGGGCAAGACCGTGCTGATCCAGGAACTTATCCACAACATCGCCATGGAGCATGGCGGCTACTCCGTCTTTACCGGCGTGGGCGAGCGCAGCCGCGAGGGCAACGACCTGTGGCAGGAAATGCAGCGCAGCGGCGTGGTGGATAAGACCGCGCTGGTGTTCGGCCAGATGAACGAGTCCCCCGGCGTGCGTATGCGCGTGGCGCTGTCCGGTCTGACCATGGCGGAATACTTCCGCGACCACGACCATAAGGACGTGCTGCTCTTCATCGACAACATCTTCCGCTTTGTGCAGGCGGGCAGCGAGGTTTCCACGCTGCTGGGACGTATGCCTTCCGCCGTGGGCTATCAGCCGACGCTGGCCAACGAAATGGGCCAGCTGCAGGAGCGGATCGCCTCCACCCGGAACGGCTCCGTCACCTCCGTGCAGGCCGTTTATGTGCCTGCCGACGACCTGACCGACCCGGCTCCGGCCACCACCTTTACCCATCTGGACGCTACCACTGTGCTGAACCGCCGCATTGCCGAGCAGGGCATTTATCCGGCGGTAGACCCGCTGCAGTCCACCTCCCGCATTCTGGAAGCGGACGTGGTGGGGGAGGAACACTACCGCGTGGCGCGCAAGGTGCAGGAGATTCTGCAGAAGTACAACGAATTGCAGGACATCATTGCCATTCTGGGCATGGACGAGCTGGGCGAGGAAGACCGTCAGGTGGTGCTTCGGGCCCGCCGCATCCAGCGGTTCCTGTCCCAGCCCTTCCATGTGGCGGAAAAGTTCACCGGCATTCCGGGCCGCTATGTGCCCCGGGAAGAGACCATCCGCGGCTTTGCCCGCATCGTGGACGGCGAGCTGGATCAGGTGCCCGAGGCCGCGTTCTACAACGTGGGTTCCATTGACGAAGCGCTTCAGAAAGCGAAGGAGAGTGCAGAATGAACACGTTTCGCCTGCACATTCTTGCCGCTGACCGGGTGTTCTTTGAGGGCGACTGCACTTCGCTGATCGTGCCGACGGTCCACGGACAGTACGGCGTTCAGGCCCGTCACAGCAACATGATCGCGGCGCTGGTGCCCGGACAGCTCACCTTTCGCTGCCCGGACGCGCCGGAACGGCTGGCGGCTGTCTCCGCCGGAATGATCAAGGTGGAGGACAACGACGTGCTGGTGCTGGTGGACGCGGCCGAGCGCCCGGAGGACATCGACGCCATCCGGGCCCGGCACAAGGCCGACGAGGCCCGGGAGATTCTTCTGCAAAAGAAGAGCCGTCAGGAATACCGCACCGCGCAGGCCACGCTGGCCCGCGCCCTGAATCGCCTGCGGGTGAAGGAGCATCAGGGACTGTAAAAGCAGACAAAGAAAAACGACCGGTTTCCCTCTTTGGAAAGAGAAGGGGAAACCGGTCGAATTTTTGGCTGAACGGCAGCTTTCGGAACGCGGCGAATGGGGGAACGCTCCCCCTTTAGTCCATATAAAAC